>NZ_JBBEYH010000020.1:0-96590 GCF_050172695.1 Shinella sp. G-2
CTTGAGGATCTTGGCGACCGCCAGCGGCTCGACGGCATCGTCCGTCTCGACCAGCACGGCGCGATCCGCGCCCATGGCGAGCGCCGTGCGCAAGGTTTCTTCCGCCTTGGCCGGACCGACGGAGACGACCACAACTTCCGAGGCCTTGCCGGCCTCCCTGAGCCGCAGAGCCTCTTCAACGGATATCTCGTCAAACGGGTTCATCGACATCTTCACGCCGTTCAGGTCGACGCCAGAACCATCCGGCATAACTCGGACTTTCACGTTCGCATCGATGACGCGTTTCACTGAAACAAGAATTTTCATGACTGGACTTTCCGGCGCAATTTTTGATGAACCTTCAATATATTCTGCAAAGTTGGCGTCAAGCGTTTTCTCGCGAATTCGTTTTAAAGATACGAAGAATCTGGGATGATGCTCTGCATAACGCGGAGAGCCCGCCGCACTCGCCCGCTGGAAAACCGCGCGAAAGAGTCTCTATCGAGCGCAGCTTGATATTGTCACTCTCGCTATCGCAGCCGGCTAGTCGAGGTGTGATGGTTCATGAGAACACGTTGAGGGGAAAATCGAAAGGACCTTTCGGCCCGCGCTACGCCTCCTTGGCAAGGGGGCCACCTCAAGTAATGTCAGCGCAAACGCTCGCAAGGCTCCGTGAAATGAGGCTTCCTTGTTTAAAGCATGCTGGCTCCGTCATTCCCGTCGTCGTCTGCAAACTGACCATGCACAAGCAGAAAATCGAGGCCGGACCGGATGTCTTTCGATATGGCCGCACCTGCCTTGGCCGCGTCGCGTGCCACGAGCGCGTCGACCGCTTCCTCGCAATAGGAAGTCGCCCGAGCGTCGCCGGGTGCGACGCTAAGATGTCTGAGGAATGGACCGCACTGGAGCCAAAGGAGTTCGATATGTGATCTCAAAGTCTCCGAGCTGCAGTATTTGTAAATTCCGAATTTTAGCTTCTGATTGAAATCCAAGTATTGCTCGAGATTGTTGTCATTCAGCGCCTTAATAAGACCGTCGCTTGAACGGCGAAGCTCCCGAAGACCATCACTATCGATACGCTCGCAGGCTTGGAGCGTCGCGTGACTCTCAAGAAGAGCCCGTAGCTCCATGACTTCCTTAAACCGCGTCCTGGTGGCTATCGGAATAGCATACGTGCCGTTAGACTTCTGAACCAATGCTCGCTCGGCTAGTAACCGACCCAAGGCAGCACGCGCAGGCATCTCGCTGGTTCCGAGTGCTTTACCGACCATTCTTCCGCTGAGCTTCTGACCAGGCTCGAACCCGCCCCGCATCAGCACGGTTCGGAGTTGCTCGTACACTTGGTCTTGCATCGACTGAAAATCGATCGGTTCTAGTGCAAGTCCTGACTTCATAGTGGTTCTCAATTCAGGCATCCATATTCGTATAAAAGCACCAACACTGAATGCTGGGTAGGTCAAGCCGGGTGAAACTACCCGCCCGGCCGACTCGGTGATCGCGGCCGTGCCTAAGGAAGTACTTTCCCCGGATTCATAATGTTGTTTGGGTCGAGTGCCCTCTTCAAGGTCCACATGGTTCCGATAGCATTTTTGTGCTCCCATTCCATATACCTGGTCTTGCCATATCCGATCCCATGCTCGCCGCTGCATGTGCCACCGAGAGCGAGCGTTCGTTCGATAAGCCGATCATGAATCTCCTCGGCTAATTCAAATTCAGAGTGAACCTCCGGGTCGATGACCATGCCAAGGTGGAAGTTTCCATCACCGACGTGGCCGATAACGCTCACAAAGAACGGCACGCGTTCCAGGTCTTCGCGTGTCAGCCGAATGATTTCAGAGAGTTTAGAGATCGGAACGCAGGAATCGGTACCGTACACGCGTGCGTTGGGGCGCATCGCGAGGAGAGCATAATGCGCCTCGTGCCTTGCGTGCCATAGCTTATTGCGCTCCTCGATGTCGGTCGAGGACTCCAATTTTGATCCACCGTGTGACGCGACCAGTTCGGAGATCTGAGCAATCTGATCATCGACCGACGCGGTTGAGCCGTGAAATTCGAAGAACAGCGTTGGCGCGACATTGAGCTCGAGCTTGGAAAAGCGATTGACCGCGACAATGGTCTGCTCATCAAGGAACTCCACTCGGGCAAGCGGAATGCCGAGCTGTACTGCTTCCGTGACCAAGGTGACCGCGTCTTCGACGGTTGGGAAGCTCGACACACCAGATGCAATAACTTCGGGAAGGCCATATAGCTTGATGGTGACTTCCGTGATCAATCCGAGCGTGCCTTCGCTGCCAACGAAGAGGCTCGTAAGGTCGTAGCCTGCGGCGGATTTCCGCGCACGAGAGCCGGTTCGAATGATCTCCCCACTCGGAAGCACCACCTCTAGGGCCAGCACATTCGCCTTCATGTTGCCGTATCTGACGGCATTGGTGCCGGATGCCCGCGTAGCCGCCATCCCACCGATCGTCGCATCCGCGCCGGGATCGACCGGGAAAAAAAGGCCCGTATCCCGGAGATAGGAATTCAATTGTTTACGTGTCACGCCGGGTTCGACCGTCGCGTCGAGATCCTCGGCGTTGACAGCAAGCACAGCATTCATTCGGCTGAGGTCGATGCATACCCCGCCCCGCAGCGCATTGACGTTGCCCTCCAGGGATGTGCCCGCTCCCCAGGGCACAACGGGAACGCCGGCTTCGTTGCAGATCCTCAGGACTGCGCTCACCTCCTTCGTCGAAACCGGGAAGCACACCGCTTCCGGAGGAGCCGACGGCAAGTGGCCCTCCCCGCGGGAGTGCTGCTCGATTATGGAAGGATTAACACTGATCCGGTCGCCAAGAATCGCGGCAAGCCTCTCTTTGATGTTTTCGGCGAGTTTCATGTCATTGGCTTTCAAGGGAGTGATGGCATCCAACGCTGCGATATGGGCAAAAGCGACGGCCACTTGTTCAAGGGTAGCGCGCCCTACCTGCGGGTAAGGCTGCGCAGGAAGCTTTCCTTGCGGGCACTAGTGGACACGTCGAAGAATTTCTCGGGAGGAGAATCCTCGATGATGACGCCGCCTTCCAGAAACACAATGCGGTCAGCCACTTCGCGCGCGAAGTTCATCTCGTGTGTCGCGATGATCATCGTCATTCCCTCGTTGCGGAGTTCGCGCATTACCGAGAGAACTTCGTGTACGAGCTCGGGGTCGAGCGCCGAGGTCGGCTCGTCGAAAAGCATGGCTTCAGGTTTCATGGCGAGCGACCGCGCGATTGCGACCCGCTGTTTCTGACCACCCGAAAGTTCGTCCGGGTAATAGTCATGCCTCTCGGCCAGCCCCACCCGCGTGAGAAGATCCATCGCCCGCTGTCGGGCGTCAGCCTTCGAGATCCCGAGCACTTGGACGGGTCCCTCCATGACGTTCTGCAACGCCGTCATGTGAGGAAACAGATTGAAGTCTTGGAACACCATTCCCAGACGGGCGCGGACCCTGGCGATGCGGGTCTGGCTGTGAGGCTTCAGCCCTTCGGGAATCTCATCGTAATAAACCCTCTCGCCGTCGAGACGGATCTCACCGGCAGTCAGTGCTTCGAGATTGTTGACACAGCGAAGCAAGGTCGACTTGCCGCTACCGGAGGGGCCGACCAGGCAGACGACTTCCCCCTTGCGTATCGCAAGCGACACTCCGTTGACGACGGCCAAGGATCCATAGGATTTGTGGATATTGTTTAACAGGATCATCGGCTGGAACCCCTAGCTTCTATTGAATCGACCAGATTTGGCTTCGACGGGGCCGATCTCACACGGCGCTTTGTATGCATGCGTCGCTCCAGATATCGGACGAACAAGGCAGCAGGGAAACCAGCCACGAAATAGAGGATCCCGGTTACCGTATAGACCGTGAAATATTGATACGTGGAGGACGACACGAGGTTGCCGGTATAGAGCAACTCATTGACGGTCACGACGGACGCAAGGGCCGTGTCCTTGAAGAGCGCGATGAAGTAATTGCCTAGCGTGGGAGTCACAACCTTGAAAGCTTGAGGCAGAATAATTCTGATGAACGCCTTGGCCGGGGTCATGCCCAGGGCGGCCGCCGCATTACGCTGTCCGTCAGGAATGGATTTTATGCCACCGCGGTAGACCTCGCTGAGATATGCCGTGTAGTTCACCGTCAATGCTACAACCGCTGCGGCGAACGGATCAAGCTGAACGCCGGCAGCCGGAAGAACGTAGTACACGTAGAACAACTGCAAAATCAGAGGTGTGCCGCGAATAATCTCCACCAACGCTTCGAAGGGCAGGCGGACGAGCCAGAGGCGCGAGGTCCGAACGAGCGCCAGCGGAATGGCCAGAACGCCGGCCAGGACTATAACGATCAGCGTGAGCAAAATCGTATTTCCTAGCCCTTGCAACAGTACATATCCGTATGACCGGATCACGTCTAAGTTCAAGAGTTCCATCGTGTTCTTCGCCGATGGTCACCGGCCGATTTAGGATCGACCAGTGACGCAGTCGCTCCTTAATCAGTTCACTTGCAGCGGGAAGTAGAAGAGATTGCGATCCGAAAGCCCATTCCTGCGAAGGACCTCTGACATGGCGCCCGAAGCTCTGGCTTCCGCCAAAGCCTGATTGAAGGCGGCACGGAAGCTGCAATCCTCCTTGCGGAAACCAAAGCGGGCATAACCGTAGCCGTTCTTCAAAAGATCGTCCGGGATCGGGAAGCTCGCGAGGGATTCGACGTTCGCGTCGGGATTGGCCTTCTTAAACTCGGCGGCCAGGAGATCGTACTCAACGACTACGTCGACCTTGTCCTGCTGGATGGCAGCGAACTCTTCCGCATAGCTTTGGAAGCGCGTGGCTTCGATACCGACCTTTTTCAGGTATTCGTCAGTACCGGTACCAAGAAGAACCCCGACGCGAACGGTCGCAAGATCTTCGAAGCTCTTCACCTTCTTTGGGTTCCCCGCTTGGACAACGACAGCGGGGCCATACCACCAAACCGGACCACTGAAAGCGATAGTCTTCGAACGTTCGGGGGTTACGTGTAGGTCGGTTACGACCATATCGATACGGTTAGAAAGCATCGACGGAATGAGCGAGTTGAACGCGCCCGCCTCATAGGTGATC
The DNA here is from genome assembly GCF_050172695.1 of Shinella sp. G-2. NCBI lineage: Bacteria > Pseudomonadati > Pseudomonadota > Alphaproteobacteria > Hyphomicrobiales > Rhizobiaceae > Shinella > Shinella sp. G-2. The sequence continues at coordinate 5,089 of NZ_JBBEYH010000020.1, forward strand.
TTTGTGATACCCATGTGCTTGAGGACTTCTGCGTGTAGCTCCACGTCGATTCCTACGGCCTTGCCCGACGCCGGGTCGATACCGGACCAGGGCATAGCCGCAGCCACGCCAAGCTTCACACCGTTCTCGATCGCGTTTTCATAAGACTCGTCAGTACAAGCTGGGTAGTCTGCTGGTACTTCATAGTACGGTTCCGCTGCCACAGCGTGAAATCCTATGCCGACACTCATGATGATTGCGGCGCAGGTCGCACTCAAATAACTTGCAGTTCGGTTCATTTCATTCTCTCCAGTTGGTTTCGGTTCCCCGTGCGCCTCCTTCACCGGTGGCGAACGCTTTATTGCGAGGATCTGCCGGACTAAGCAGTCAGTCCCCGTTCGTATGCGAGCAGATCTGCCAACTGCGTGCGCATCTCTTCAACGAGCGCCGTGCTAGGCGCCCTATTTGGCAGGCGGACGGGGCCAGCCTCAAAGCCCGCAAGGGTCTGAGCAGCCTTCATCGGGCCCGGATTGGGCTCCGCGTAAACGCTGAGAAGGAAGTTCCGGATACGTCCGATCTGCCCCTGCGCAGTCTTAAGATCGCCTGCCCGTGCGGTGTCGAAGATCTGAACCCACGTACGCGGTAGAACGTTCGTAGAGGCCAGTACGCCTCCAACGGCACCAAGCGCGATCTGGGCTGCGAATAAGTGCTCATCCCCGGACATTACCGCGATGTGCTCCCCGACCAACTCGACGACCCTGGTGAAGGTGGTCTGGTCTGGGTTCGATGCCTTCATTGCGAAGACAGAACCGTCCGCCACGATGTCGCATACGGTCTCCGGTTCGAGTGAAACGAGAGTAAGATAAGGGATCTCGTAAAGCATCACAGCTTGGCCAACGCCGTCGGCAACTGCCTTGTAGTAGTCCCGAATGCCAGCTTGGCTGGGGGCCGTACCGAAGGGGGTGATGACCATCAGTCCGTTTGCCCCCGCCTCCAAGCAAGCGCGACCGAGTGCCAGAGTGTCGGGCAATCCAGGAGTGATAACGCCCGCAAGCACCGGCACCCTTCCGCCGACAGCCTCAACTGTCACTCCAACAACTTCAACACGTTCAGCAAAGGACAAGGCAGCTCCTTCGCCTGTCCCGCCAATTGCAACGATCCCAGCGATACCGGCTTGCAACTGAGTTTCGATCTGCTCCGAAATGGCGCGTGTGTTCAATCTTCCGTCGGGGGTCAGGGGCGTTGTGGTGGCCGTGTATAGGCCGTACGTCGTGAGCTTGGTCAGCGCCATGTGACTCGTCTCCATCCTAAAAGATCTGATTTCTCCTCCTCGCAATCGGGCGTTCCGTCGCGATGGGGTGATTTGTGACGGCAATTTTCAGAGAATGTCAATCGTGCGATCTACGATCTGCGATCGCGCTTTTTAGTTTGGTCACATAGTTTATCGAGCGAGCTCTTTGATTTCGCGAAAAAAACCGTCCACGCGCACCGTTTGAAAAAACGTATTGAATGTTGAATATTTTTGACATAGCGTTGCGTTCGTTGGGTGGCCGCTTCACACAACAATCGGGGACGCGGCAGCGAACAATTTCATTGAGGACGGTGGGATCGACGTACTTCGAAGGATGAGCGTCGGAGGGCTAAGTCGTGCCCTTTCCCCGGTTGCGAAAAGGCGCGCGGCAAATGGGATCGAAAGCATTTCGCGATGCCTTGCTCTCCGGCTGAAAGATCCTATCACCACGAGCCACCGGCCTACACACCTCGAGCGCTCCAGCATCGCCCCGATCTCTGGATCCGACCACAAGATTTGGAACCAGCAACCAGACTTTCTAGCTGCCCGAGTACCGGGTGTGCGCCGACAAGGAGAAGACATGCCAATCCACCAAGAGTTCGACCGCCTTTCAGGCACGTTGTTTGTCGACGGACGCTATTTGAAGAGCGCCGCAACCAATAGAATCTCGGTCATCGACCCGGCCACTGAAGATCGCATTGCTGAAATCGCGGATGCCACGGACGACGAACTCGAGAATGTGATCGACATCGCAAACTCCGCGAGGAAGGCGTGGTTGGCCATAGATTCACGCACTCGCTCTACGGCCCTTCACGAAGTCGCGGCAAAGATCCGTCGCGATAAGGCTGTATATGGCTATTTCATGACCCGTGAGGAAGGTAAGCCGTTCAAGGAAGCCGTCGACGAAACATCGTGGTGCGCTACCGCGATCGACTACTATGCCGAACTTGGGCGCAACGAGAGCGGCAGAATCGCTGGATCGACTGTTCCGGGCCAGTTCCACTTCTCGATCAAGGAACCGTTGGGAACTGTCGTTATCATTCTTCCCTTCAACTTCCCGCTTGTCCTCCTTTGCTGGGAACTGGCGGCCGCACTCGCTGCAGGCAATTCCGTCATCATCAAGCCGCATGAGCAGACAAGCATTACTACTCTAAAATTCATGGAAGTGTTCAGCGAACTGCCCAAGGGTCTGGTGCAAGTCGTTACCGGCGGCCCGCGTGTCGCTCAACACCTCGTCCGAAGCAAAAAGACCCATTGCATCGCGTACACTGGCTCTGTGCCGATCGCGCAGGAAATTCTGAGGGTTTGCGCCGAAACCTTCAAACCCGCTCTGATTGAGGCATCCGGCAACGACCCCTTCATCGTCATGCCTTCCGCTCCTTTAGATATCGCTGTGCGGGCGGCTGCCTTCGCTGCTTACCTCAACTGCGGCCAAGTTTGTACATCGGCAGAACGATTCTACGTTCATGACAGCATTCACGACGAGTTCGTCGAACGACTGGTCGCTGAAACGAAAAAGCTTCGCATTGGCAACGGCCTCGAAAATGTTGACATCGGCCCAATGGCGACGCACCGCCAGCGAGACCGCTTCGAGTCGCTTCTCGCGCGCGCGCGTCATGAAGGCGCAATTTTCGCCACCGGTGGCGGACGCCCCAATGGACTCAATCACGGCTGGTTCATCGAGCCTGCAGTCCTGACGAATGTGGATCCAAAGTCAGAAATCCTCAACGGAGAATCTTTCGGTCCCGTCGCGCCCATCTGTCGCGTGAAAGATTTCGATGAAGCACTTGAACTCGCGAACCGTTCCGAGTTCGGCCTTGGGTCTAACCTCTACTCCCGCGATATGGGCGAGATGATGCGAGCGGTCAACGAGATTGAAGCAGGTATGGTCTGGATCAATGCGCCGATCCTTGACAACGACGCGCTCCCCTTTGGCGGACGTAAGCTGTCAGGTATCGGCCGGCAGCTCGGCCCAGAAGGCCTAGCGCAGTTCCAGTCCTCGAAGTACGTGGTGATGGATCCAGAGGCCGCCCCGCAGGACTTCTGGTGGTTCCCCTACCCAGATGCGGAGAGTTTCGAACGGGCGAAATCCGAGTGAAATCGAAAGGTCGGCCGCATCACTGCGGCCGACCACAGGAATGCCCGAAACGCCTTCAAAACTCGCGGAGAAGGCCCCACTGATAGGGTCAAATCACGATTGTCGCGAAGCCAGACGCGACGAGGTCCGGGCGACGTTTGTCACAGTATGTGCGCTTTTGATAAACGAGAGCGGCTTGCCAACTTCGACTAAGCTTGCATGAAGCATGACGGCCCGTTCGTATGCAGCGTCGTCGAGCATATGACTGGAGCACGTCGGGTTTAATCCGGTTCATATCCGGCTGTCCTGAAGCAGTTTACGCATTCGGCCGGCGTAAAGAGTTCGATGATGGAACTGGCGGCTTTCCAGAGAGCGGGGATGGTTTGTTCGGCCCTTGACCGCATCAATGCCTTGAGCTTTGCGCATGCGTTTTCGATGGGGTTAAAGTTGGGACTGTAAGGCGGCAGGTAGAGCAGCCTGCGCCTGTCGCTTCCGTGGCGTCGCGCACACCGGCGGCCTTAGCCGCGCCGTCACCCTTGGGGCCGCGGTGTCAGTTCGCTGATCTTCGCCCGTGCGATCCAGCGGATCGCGCTTGATACCCCGACGCCGAAACGGGCCGCCGCCTGCCGGGCCGATGCCCCGTCATCCGCAGGTTTCAAGACACGTAACCGTACACCCCTGCTCAGCGCTCTGGCCATCACCAACATCCGTCAAAGCGGATGTTGAATCAGAAACCAGCCGGCACGTCACATCACAATCGATTCATCGATACCCGGACGCGCTCTAGCAGGCTGTTGAAAAAGAAGCTGGCCTGGAGGCTTTCGCCGTGATTCACTCGCTTCGTCGAGTTTTGGAGTGATGCATGCGCGGCGGCGATGTGAGGACGGGTGAACTCTTCAGCTATGTCGATCTGGAGGATCGAGTTCGTCGTGATCATCCGCTGCGGGCAATCCGGCAGATCGTGAACGACGCTCTGGTTTTCTTGGAACGGGAGTTTGCAGCGCTCTATTCGCCGATCGGGCGGCCATCGATTGCGCCTGAGAAGCTTCTGCGCGCCATGCTTTTGCAAGCCTTCTATTCGATCCGCTCGGAGCGGCTTTTGATGGAGCGGCTGGAATACGACCTTCTGTTCCGCTGGTTCGTCGGCATTGGCATTGACGATCCAGCTTGGGACCATTCGGTGTTTTCGAAGAACCGCGACCGGTTGCTGGAAGGCGACATCGCCGCGAAGTTCCTCAGTGCGATCCTTTCGCAGCCCAAGGTAAAGCGGTTGCTGTCTACAGACCACTTCTCTGTCGATGGCACGCTGATCGAAGCCTGGGCGTCGATCAAGAGCTTCAAGCCGAAGGACGGCCCAAAGGGGCGATCATGGCGAACCACCTTCGAATGCAGGTGGTCGGAATGTCGAAGCAGACTTTCATGGCGAAAAGCGTTCCAACGAGATGCATGCTTCAACGACCGACCCAGACGCAAGACTTTATAAGAAGGGCAAAGGCAAGGAGGCCAAGCTGTGCTTCATGGGGCATGGGCTGATGGAAAATCGCCAAGGGCTGCTGGTCGATGCCTATCTGACTGAGGCCAGCGGATATGCTGAACGGGCAGCGGCGCTGCACATGATCGAACCTTTCGCTGATCGGACACAAGCGATCACGCTGGGTGCCGACAAGGCCTATGACACAAAGGACTTCGTCCAAGATTTGCGGTCGATGAAGGTGACGCCCCATGTGGCGCAGAATATTAATGGTCGCCGCTCGGCCATCGACGGTCGCACGACGCGCCATTCCGGCTATGGGGTCAGCTTGCGCATCCGTAAGCGCATCGAGGAGGCGTTCGGCTGGATCGAGACCGTCGCGGGGCAGGACAAGACGAAGTTCCGTGGCCGCGACCGCGTCGGATGGGCCTTCACCTTCGCGGCCGCCGCTTACAATCTGGTACGGCTACCGAAGCTGATAGCGATGCTGTCATGAGCGCGGCCAGAAACTGCCGCCTGATCGGCCGCTGGCGGATCGTCGAGGCCGATCTGTGGGGTCGGGATTATCTCGACCTGGTCGAGCCCGCCACAATCACCATCAGGGCCAACGGTCATGGCGAAATCGCCTTCGGTGCGATGCAAGCGGGCCTCGAACTCGGCTACAGCACGTCCATGGTCTCCTTCACATGGGCAGGATGCGACGAAATGGACGAAGTCTCGGGTGACGGACCTGCCGAATTGCTCGACGAGAGTACGATCGAGATCACTTTCGCCTATCACAATGGCGACGAGGCTATCCTAAAGACCAAACGGGAGACTTCTTCAATAGCCTGCTAGGGCGATCGCACGGCTATTGCTGTTAAAATTTTTCTCCGTAACAACGCGGATGGGTTTGGGCATGCTCAATCAGGAACGATGCAACAGGTGCTCGCCTATCTCAGCCAGCGATCGGCAGCCACTGAGGTCCATCGTCATGGCAAGTTCGTCTGATAGAATTTTCATCATCTGCACGGCGCCCTCCTCTCCCGCGGCGGCGGTGCCGTAGAGCATGCTTCGACCAACAAGGACCGCCTTCGCGCCAGAGGCGATGAGCTTGAAAACATCACTTCCTCGTCGAACCGAGCTGTCTGCGAGTACCGTAACTTCGTGACCCACCTCGTCGGCAATTTCGCGGAGCACGGCAATTGGTGACACTGCGCTGTCGAACATACGACCACCGTGGTTGGAGACAACGATGCCGTCCGCGCCAGCGTCCTTTGCCTGCAGCGCATCTTCGGTGCGAAGGACGCCCTTCACGACCAAGTTGCCCTTCCAACGAGCCCGCACCTCTCGTACGTGCTCCCAGCTCATGTCTGGCATCAAATCGAGAGACGGCCCTCCCCCTCGCTTAAGAAGACTTTTTCGGTATTCAACAGGATAATTCGCGAAGTTGGGCATCCCACTAGTCAACAGATATCGAATCAATACGCGAACGGCCCAACCTGGATGGTTTGCCACATCCCATACATTCCTAGACGAGAACCGGAACGGGATATCAAATCCGTTTCGGCGGTTAAATTCACGCTTGGGCATCACTGCTGTGTCAGCAGTCAGGACGAGGGTGCGCGCTCCCTTAGCCCAAGCTCTGTCCATAAGGTCGTACGACGCCTGTGCTTTATTCCATAAGTAGAGCTGAAACCAAACGGGCGCGGGAGTAGCGTCTGCGATCTCCTCCACGGATGAGATCGCCTCCGTTGCAGCACAATAGGGAATGCCAAATCTCGCAGCCGCTTTGGCGAGTTCCAATTCGCCCTGGTATCGTACCAAGCCCGCAAAGGCGGTCGGAGTGACGACGAGTGGTGACGAGTATTCGGTGCCGAAAAGCGTGATATTGGTAGAGCGCGGTGTTGCGTTCCCCTTCAGCACATGCGGTCGGATTTTGACCTCATCGAAAGCGGTACGGTTCGAGGCCAACGCCGTCTCGTCTTCCGCGCCCCTGTCGATGTATTCGAATATCCCTTTCGGAAGCTGGCGCTTAGCTATCGCGCGCGCCTCAGAGAAGTTCTGAAAATCCAATGAATGAGCCAAACTCGAAGTCCTATTGTGTAAATTGAAGAGTGTTCGCCCCAGTCACCCCTCCCGCCAGCTCAGTGTAAGCTGGAAGACTATCAACGCGCCGCCGCGTCACACTATCTCGGAGGCAAGAACCGAGATTTCGACGACGACATCATCGACTAGCTTGGCCTCCACGGTCGTGCGCGCGGGAAGAAGAGGATGCAGGTCCTTCAGAACGGCAAAGGAGGAGGCTTCCGAGGTGGACGGAAACGAAAAATCAGAGATTTTCAATCGTTTATCCGTGATGGGAACCAGTAGATGTTAGCATCGAACTTGCCGTCTATCCGCCGCTGCATCATACCATCCCAAGCCATATGGCGGATTTCGTAGTCGAACTTTCCGCTTAGCCAACTCCTGGATAAGATCGCTCTCGACCCCGTAGAACGTCCGTCCGGCTTCGTCATTCCAAAGGGCGCCAAATCACCCCAGGTCACGAAGATTTGCCTTTTCGCGTCTCGTGCGAACCCTAATGTAGGGACGGCCGCGGCGATTGTTGCCGCCGCAATCAGCTTCAGGAATTGGCTTCTCGTCATTCTCATCAGGACGGCTCCTTCCAGGAACTTGGTGAAACGACCTAACTCACCTCCTAAAGGTAGAGAAACTGCAGGTTGAGAGTACGCTATCGGATCGCAGGAGCGCTCAGAACGGCGCTGGTTTGCTGATCGCTGCACGGTGGTAAACGTCCAAAACGACTGCCGATCCACCAGAAAGCCGTCCCTGATTGAGAGGGTTCACATGGAGTTCCTATTTTATGACTTGATACGAATGCGTAGTTGAATTTTTTTGCACAAGCAATATGATTTTTTTAACACTTCAACATTTTTCACAGCGACCTCGGGAGGCTGATGGAGCCACTGATGTTCGCAAACGGCAAGTTGAGCCGACTGAGCATCTCGTCACGCGTTTAATTTTTTGAACGCTCAACTTTCAATGTTTGGCATCACCTTATATAGATGCCATGACATGATGTGATGGAGATAGTTGTGAGATTAAAAGAAGCTTCGGGCCCGGACGAGGAGGAGTCCATCGTCGGAAAACAACGACCGAAAAATGACGCAGCGGAGCTTGCTGTGGGGGCACGCCTTAAGGCCATTCGTGAAGAGGCCGGCCTTTCTCAGCGGGAACTGGCGAAGCGTGCGGGTGTGACTAATTCCACGGTGTCGCTGATCGAAGCTGACTCTCACGCCCCTTCGCTGGCTTCCCTGCACCGAATATTGAACGCGATTCCGATATCGATGGCGGACTTCTTTGCGCTCCCAATCTCAAAACAGAATGTATTGGTTTACGATGCGCAGGACCTTGCGGTGGTATCGCGAGGTAAGGTCGATATGCGGGTGCTGGGAGGCGAACGGCGTGACAAGAAGCTGCAAATGTTCGTCGAACATTACTCGCCGGGTACGGACACGGGAAAAGTAGCAATCAAACACGACGGTGAGACCGCGGCCTGCATCTTGAAGGGAACGGTCGAGCTGGAGACCGAGGTAGGCACTCGACGCATTGAAGCTGGCGGCGGCTTTCATATTTTTGGGGCCCAACCGTACAGACTAAAGAACGTAGGCAAGACTGTCGCCGTCGTCGCATGCGCTGTCACCCCACCAATGATCTAACAAACCCGCTTTGAACCATCAAATGCGTGTGGCATAAATGATTGTTGAAACTAGCAAGCCGAGAAAGTAGCAGTAACCGTATGCGTATTTTTACGCGCCGGGCTAAAGATTGAACCGCGAGAACAGGCCCCGCCTGCCATCCTCGCGGTTCTTTTCGGTAGTCAAGGGGTTGCCATCAAACTATCGGTTTCGCATAGGCATCGAGATGCTTGTCGGCAACTGCAACAGTAGCAAGTTCCTGCTTCAAGTCGAGATTCAAGCAGAAGAGCCAGTAAAGCACCCCACCCACCGGGATACCGACGAAGAAGGCGAAATCGACGCCACCGAGATATGTCGCGACTGGTCCCTGGTAGAACGACAGGTACATGAACGGAATCATTGAGATAAACGCAAGCGTATACGCAGCAATTCCACGCCAGTTCCAGTTGCCGTAAATTCCGTTCGGATTGAAGATTTCAGTGATCGAGTAGCGTCCCTTCCGCACGATAAAATAGTCGACAAGATTTACTGCGGTCCATGGTGCCATCAGGTATGCCAACACCGCAAGAATTGTATAGAAGGTCGTATTGATGAAATCCGTCGGGAGCAGAACGCCGACGATGGTTGCCGTCACGCCGATCACGGCAATGGTTTTAATTCGCAGGCTACGCGTCGGTGATGTCTCAACGACGCTGTCCATCGCGGTGATTAAGGTGAGCGCCCCGCCGTAGACGCACATTCCGTTAAATATCAAAAGAGCTGTTCCACCCACGACGAGAAGCACTGCGCCAAAACCAGGCATGATCTGGTTGCCGGATTCCTGAAGGGCAAGAGTTAAGCTGTCATTCGGGTAGAGAGCCGCCCCAACGGCCCCAACCGCCTCCATTGCGAAGACACCAGCACCCGCACCGAACGCTGTGTAGAATATGATGGACCGATGGCTTGTGGTGGGCGGCATGTACCGAGAGTAGTCGGAGACGAAGAAGGCCCATGAAAGCTGGTATGCGAGCGATGCCGAAACCACCATCAAGAATGGCGTGAACTGGAACGTACCGGAAAGTCTCGTTTGCTCTGGGGGGAAACCGACTCCAAACACGATGCCGAATGTGAAGGTCGCCAGAGCAACCAAGAGCACGACTGTCGTGTAGCGCTGACCGACATGAAGCCAATGGTAACCGAATATAGCGAAGACGACAGATATAATCCCAAGCAAGATTCCCGAAGTGCTCGCGGAACCGAGACCGAGTTGTTCCGATGTAGCCCCCATGAGATTAACGTTTAGCACAACGTAGCCCCAGTAGACCATGACGGCTACCAGCCAGATGAAGATGGCTCCGTAACGGCCAAACTGGGGACGCGTCTGCACCATTTGCGGGAGCCCGAGATGTGGGCCTTGGCTTGCATGTGCTGCAACCGGGATCGTCCCAAGGATGGTGCCAAGGAGTAAGCCGATCAACGTCCAGGTAAGATTGAGGCCCAAAGTGATGCCGATCGCACCTGTCGCGAGGCTCAAAAGTTGTGCACTCCCGGCAAACCAAATCGTTGCTTGGTCCGAAAGCCGCCCATGTCTTTCCGACAGGGGAACATAGTCGATTGACCTATGCTCGATCGCGAGCGCATTTCGCGCGATCGCCGGCCCCGAAGCGATTCCTGCTTGTGTTTCCAATTGAGTTGCTCCCATTTCCCGCGCTAAGCAGCGCACAACTCCGCGTTGGGAAAAGCCACGTCTTTTCCGTCGACAGACGTTCCTGACGATTAGACACTAGGCTGCCCTGTACCCTCTATTGAATCTTGCTCAAAGGGCAATGGACGCAATCTATGTCCAATTTTTTAAACATTCAATGCGTTTTTTTTTACACTGCTGGAGTACGCCTCGTCTCCCCGGATAGTCAGCTGCCCTGATAACTGCCGAGGGATGATATTTTGAGCGCGGAATGAGGATGGATTTCGTTGGCATCGGGTTCACAGCTTGAGCAGTAAGCTTGTCTCCTTTGCAGTGTACGCTCTGTCGTTGTCGGGCAGATGTCCGATGGCTTGTGGTGTCGCGTTGCGCCGAAGCGCTTCTCGACGGTCTCCAGCATCACGTCCCGCGCATCGGAGACGGATATCCGGGCATTGACGACAGTCGTCCAGGCTATGATCTCGCGGCCGAGGGCGTCGATAATGAACGCCAAGCTGATGACGTCGCCGTTCCAGCAGGTGAGCTTAGCGAGTCGTAAGCCTCCGGTGGAGACCGCAGGTTACGCCGCCTGAGCGTTCAGCGCGTCTGGCTGCCAGTTCCACGGAAGCAATTGCTGCAGCTTGGTGATCGGCGTGTCGGCGATGCGGGCGAGAACGTCGGCAAGCCATGCCTGTGGATCAATGTCGTTGAGCTTGGCGGTCATGAGCAGTGTCGCCATGAACGCAGCACGGTCAGCGCCACGATCCGATCCGGCGAAGAGCCAGGACTTTCTGCCGAGTGCAAAGCCTCTGAGCGCTCGCTCGGCCGCATTGTTCGTCAGGCAAATCCGGCCGTCCTCCAGGAAGGACATGAAGCCATCCCAGCGCTTGAGCATGTAGTCGATCGCCTCTGCGACCGGAGAGCTGCGTGACAGCTTTAACCGCTCGGTTTGAAGCCAGGTCTGCAGATCGTCGACGAGCGGCAGGCTTTCCTTGTGGCGACGCTCCAGACGTTGATCCGCCATAAGCCCGTTGATCTCCCGCTCGATATCAAACAGGGCATCGATCCGTTTGACGGCTTCCAGCGCCATGGGCGAGACCGGCGCAGCGTTCTTTCCACGCTTGGCGCTTGCGGCAATGTCCGCGAGCACGAAGAATTTGCGCCGCGAGTGAGCCCAGCAAAGTGCCTTCGTCAGAGAACCGGGATCGCGGTCTACCTTGAACAGCGGATTGTAGCCGCCATAGGCGTCCGCCTGCAGAATGCCGGTGAAGGATTTGAGGTGGCGCTCCGGATGCTCCTGCCGCCGGTCCCGTGAGGCATAATACAGCGCGGCCGGCGGTGAGAGCCCGCCGAATGGCCGATCGTCCCGGACATAAGTCCAGATGCGGCCCGTATCGGTCTTTCCCTTTGCCAGGATCGGCACGGTCGTGTCGTCACCATGCAGACGCTCGGCGGCAAGGACATGCGCCTCGATCAGAGAGTGAATGGGCTTCAACGCTGCGGCACATGCTCCAACCTGATCAGCCAATGTCGACAAGCTGAGGTCGACACCTTCGCGGGCATAACGTTCGCTCTGACGGTTGAGCGGCTGGTGCTGGGCGAACTTCTCGAAGAGGATCATCGCCAGCAGGTTCGGCCCGGCAAAACCGCGGGGCGTTACGTGGAATGGTGCTGGCGGCTGCGCAATCTTCTCGCACTCGCGGCAGGTGAACTTCTCCCGCACCGTCTGGATGACCTTCCACTGACGCGGAACGACCTCCAGGGTCTCGGTGATGTCCTCACCAAGCTTCGACAGTTTTGCCGATCCGCAGCAGGCGCAATTCGTGGGAGCGGCGATGACGACGCGCTCGCGCGGCAGATGTTCGGGAAACGGTTTGCGTGATGGGCGCTTGCGCTCGAAGGCTTTGACAGCTGAAGCTTTGGCTGCGATCTCTGCCACCAGTTCATCTTCACCGGCGTCCGCTTCGAGCTCTTCGAGCTGAAGTTCCATCTGCTCCAGGAGCCGCGCCTTGCGCTCGGATCGGCTGCCGTAAAGTTCACGACGAACCTTGTCGATCTCCAGCTTCAGCCTCGCGATCAGCGCCTCGGAATGCGATACGAGTGCCTTTGCGCTAGCGGCTTCAGCCTTGGCGGTCGCCGCTTCTGCTTCGGCTGCAACACGTCGAGCGCGTTCCTGGGCCAGCAGTGCAACCGCACTGGCAAGGTCGTCCGGAAGCTCTTCGGTCACATTGCTCATGACAGGATGGAATCATATTCGACCCCGCCATTCCAGTGCTTTCGTTCACCCGGCGGACGTCGGCCGCCAGGTCTTTTGCGGCATTCGCCAGTCGATGCCTTCCAGCAGATAACCGAGCTGCGCAGGCGTGATTACCACCGTGCCATCGGCTGCCGATGGCCAGATGAAGCGTCCCCGCTCAAGCTTCTTCGTGAACAGGCAAGCTCCCTGGCCGTCATGCCAGATCACCTTGATCAAACCGCCGCCTCGGCCGCGGAATACGAACAGGTGCCCACACATCGGATCACGCTTCAGCGCCTCCTGTACCATCAACGACAGACCCGGAAAGCCTTTGCGCATGTCGGTATAGCCTGTCGCCAGCCAGACCTTTACACCTGTAGGGACCAGGATCATCGCAGTCCCAGCACACAGTCGAGAATACGGCCAAGCGCTTCGGTATCGATGTCGCTATCCACGCGGACGCGTCGGCCACGACCAAGTTCGATCGTTACATCACAGCGTTTGCGTCGGGGATGGGATGGTGCGGATGGCTCCGGTATAGCGGGCGAGCCTGCCGAAGCGGTCTCAGACACGATTACCGGCACCAACATGCTTGCCGCTCCTGCCGACGGTCCATCGACCTGGCAAAGCTCCTTGCGCCAGCGGAAGAGCTGGCTGACATGGATGCCGGCCGCGCGGGCAATCTCGGAGATAACCGCATCAGGCTCAAGGCAGGCGGCGACCAACTGCTCCTTCTCCTTGCGAGACCAGCGCCGACGACGCTCAACAGACGTGATCACTTCAATCGGATGCTTCGTCATAGGACTATCCCTAGTGTTTGCACTAGGACTTCCGATGTTGAGCGTCACCTCACAAGGCGGCCCTCACCGTGGGCTTACAGCGAGTCCGAGCACCAGCGAAAGTTCGAGCGTATCACCATGGCAAAGCCATCGTGGACGCGGCCATTGCGAACGGTGGTGTGCTTCTCCAGCAGCATGGCGTTATTGCTCCTGATCCGGTGGACTCGCTTGGGGTTGACGACCGGCTGATCGGCGACTCGCCTTTCGCGATTGAGCAGCGCGGCTCTCCGCCGTTAGCGATAGGTGGGCCTGGCGTCGACGAGCCTGCGGAGGGCTGACAGAAGCTCGACATCCTCAGCCTTATACGGCCGGCGCGGCTTTGATCTGCCTTCAGAAGCTCAGTAACATTGGAGCGGGATACCTTGAGAACGTCCGCGACGGTCTTCATCGGCACCATGCTTCGGCAACGAGAGCTGCCGCTATTTTTTGAACCTGTGAAAAAGCGTCGCGGAGAACCTCGACCTCCATCCTTGCGGCCCAGCATGTGCTCCAACTCGGGAACGCGCTCCTCGAACTTCCTGACCGCAGAATTGCCGACGACCGGCTCATCGTAATCTAAGACAGCCGTTCCTCAATCACTGAGAAGTCTGCCCCATCGATACAGAAGGCGTGGCGCAACTCCATGACGCCGGGCGGCCGACGAAACCGTATCGCTCAACTCCAAACTCCCCATGATAATCTGCAGCTTCTGCTCGGTTGTCCACCCCCGTACCAGGACGTCGCCAGTGATCACTGTGTTTCGGCGTGGAATATTGGACGCCGATAAGGGGTCAACATTCCGCGCCGATTGACAGTGATCACTCCATGCGTCGACAGTCGGTAGACATAAGCTTGTCCTCAAGCCTGTGCTTACTGCTTATGCCGACTGTCCGGTCTAATTGAGGCACTTCAGTTTCAAGGGGCAATTCCAGATGTCAAGCTGGTGACCCTCGCCCCGTGAAAAACTTGCACCGGAGCGCGACCGGACTTGTATCTGAAACCATGCGAACCGGCGAGAACTCAAGCCACACGACGCTGCGGGATTTGTTCTTCCTTGCCGCGATTTTCAGAGAAATTGAAACGATTTACCGCTTCACTCAAGAGGCGCGCTTCATCTCGAAGCGATACACTTGCCGCAGTCGTTTCCTCAACCATGGCTGCATTTTGCTGTGTAACCTGATCCATCTGGTTTATCGAGCTACTGATACTTTTCAGGCCAACGGATTGCTCGTCCGCTACCACAGAGATTTGCCTTACATTCTCATTTATTGCTGTGATCTGCGCTGTGATCCTGCTCAAAGCGCGGCCGGCTTCTCCGACAAGTCCGACCCCCTCTTGTACCTGCATCGCAGACGAATTAATCAGCACTTTGATGTCCTTCGCTGCTGCAGCTGACCGTTGGGCTAGTTCACGTACTTCCTGAGCGACGACGGCAAAGCCTTTCCCAGCCTCACCCGCACGTGCCGCCTCTACGCCAGCATTCAGGGCAAGGAGATTTGTTTGGAATGCGATCTCATCAATGACGCCTGTGATACGGGTAATCTCCAGCGACGATTGGCTAATGCTCTCCATCGACTGGACCGCGCACTCGACAATATCGCCAGTCGTAACTGCATCCTTGGTGGCAGCGCTGACGCTTGACGCAGCAGCGGAAGCTCTCGTCGCGCTTGCTTGGACCTGTTCCGTAAGTTCTGCCATCGCGGCGGCGGATTCTTCTAAGCCTGCCGCTTGCATTTCAGTCCGTCGCGCCAAGTCGGTCGCACTTGAGCTAATCTCCTCTATCCCTGCGTTGATATGACTTACGCCCCTGCCAACCACGCGGATTGTCTCTTCTAAGCTGGACAAAGCCGAGTTGAAGTTGACCCTGAGCTCGGCATATTCACCTCGGAACTCTTCCCGAATTCGGCAGGTAAGGTTACCCTGCGCAAGGTCCTTCAACGCTTCCCCGACCACACGCACTACGAGGCGCTGTTCTTCAAGCGCGTCCGCGCGAGCGGCCTCGGCGGTAGCGCGCTCACGCGCGTTTGCCTCTCTCACATTAGTCGCCTCTGTTTCCGCACGCTCTCCTTGGATGAGGGCATGGCGTAGCTTTTCCAACGCGGTTGCGACCGCTCCCATCTCATCCGATCGACGTGTATCTTTGGTTGATTCACTATAGTTCCCAACGGCCAACGCTTCTACAACTTTGACCAAACGCCCAATTGGACGGGCAAGCATTATTCTTGTCGTAACAAATAAGACGAGCGCTATTATAAATACTACAAAAAAGCCTGCCGAGACCATTAAGGTAATTTGTTCGTTCACCGCAGAGGCAATTACCGAAGTCGGAACGTCGACGCAGACAACCCACCGGACATTCAAATGCGGCACTTCGAAAGGAAGTAGGACGCGGGTGTAATTGACCCCATCGACCTCAACGTCTTCTACAATTCCAGTTTTCTGCTCGGTGATCGCCTCGGACAGTTCCTTTTGGCCTAATCCATCATAATTCTTTGTTGTTTGGTCCGCACTGGGCGCTACGATCCACCGTTTTGCCTGGGAAATAACATATACTCGCCCTGACCCGAATGGCCTTTGTGCGCCAAGCTTGGCGGATAGCGCCGTTAGGTCTACGTCCATACCAGTCACACCAATAAGGCGATCTGCACTGACGACTGGATACGAGATCGTGGATAAGAGGAAAGATCCTTGCGCGTCGACCCAAACGTAGGGCTCCGTTAGGTGGCCCTGCCGGGACTTGGAAGCTACGTGGTAGTATTCAGCGCTATAATCGAGGGCGACTGGTGCCATCGATAGAGTCCCGCCGGGCTTTGTCCACGTAGGCGAAAACGCGCCATTACTTGCTGATCCAAGCGTCGTGTTTCCCTTGAACTCTGCCGCCTTTCCGTCAAAAGCGTTGGGCTCTTCCATGAACCAGCTGCTGAAAACGATAGTGGCTTGCGCTGTAGCACGTAGCATGTCGATCACCGCAGCACGATCAAGATAGTCTTTTTCTCTGCCTTGGCCGATCAAAGCTGCCATCGTGGATGTCGGAGCCGATAACGCTGTCATTTCCGCTGAAATGTCATTTGCCAATTTTGCAGCTTCGAGTTTAGCCTGCTGGACGGTCAGATGCTCTATCCGGCTCTTCGTAACCAAAACAAGGATAGCATTTGATAATACTAAGACTAGGGCTATCGCGGCAGCAGTAACAGCGATTAGCTTCAAAGCAAGAGACCGTTTCGTGCGCATTTTTGTAACCACCCCAATCTAATGAGCGAGAGTTTCAGTCAAACCAAGTCTAGCATTCTCCGCACACCGGTCGACCAGCACGTCTTGTTTGCCAATCGTGCGGAGGACAGCCGTTGCGTGCACCGAAGGAATAAAATTGCGCATCTACTTGTGACATCGATAGTCACGGATCAATACAAGGCCGTTGCATGGAACAAGGCGCGTCCGTTTCCAGGTGCACGACCTGTCGTATTCGCTTCCGGCGTCCACGCTCTTTTTATAACATGGAATAATTATCGTCGAGTTAAGACGAGACTCATTAGTTCGCTCAATCCTGGCAAAAGCCGCAGCGCCCCGACGTATTTATGAAGGTACCGGGTGAACCTGTTCCGAGATTAACAGACGCAAAACCGGTCCGACGCTGTGGATAGCGACTGATGGCCGTCCGCCGGTCTTCGAAGGACGATTAATGCGCGTGGCGTTATTGCGCACAGGCTTTTGACGACCGCGTTTCAAATCATGCGCAACGAGCGCCTAGCGCCCAGCGGGGCGGTTGCTAATGGCAGGAAACCGCATCGTTGATGACATCCCTACTTCCAGATGATGTATTGGCGAACAACGCAGGACTTGTCCGCTCCGCTTCGGAAGAAATGAAGATTACGAGCCGAAATACGCTCTCTGACAAAGACAAACCCCAGCGAATGACTCCGGGATAAAGTTCAGTTAAGATTCATTGGGCAGTGACGGCCACCCTAAGGTCTAAGAGACCTAATCAATTAGCCAAGCGATACATTGAAATATAGTCGAACCCGCAGGAAGAGAGGAAGAGAGAAACCGGGCGCTGTTGATTGTATGCATTTGGCGAGCAAATTGCACGCCGGGTTGCTGTACCGGCGTGCTGCGAAGACTCGATGTCTACATTCTAACCTCTGACCAAATCGCGCCATACAGCTTTTGGATCGCGGGTGGGCAGGTCGTAGCCCAGTATCCCGCGCCTTTCAAATTGTCCGGAATTAGAAACTCCGGCGCTGAAGCAATTCCGCTCTTCATGAATTGATCCGAGCCGTCAATTCCATTTGCAAAGTTGGTGAAATCCGACTCAAGAGCGATGTTCTGCGGATCCATAATGAAATTGATGAAAAGCTTCGCGTTTTCCAAGTTTGGGGCGCCGGCTACAACGCCAATGTTATCCATCCAATACGGGAAGCCTGTTTGCGGGTAACCAAACGCGATATCTTTGTTCTGCAAGCGCTCCTGTAGAGCAACTCCATTCCAATCAGCCGATGCAGCGTAATCGCCTTTGATCATGGGTTCACGTGTCATATAGTCCATAGAGATCCAATGCTTCTTCGCCTCGAGAAGCTTATCCCTCACCTTCATCAGAAGGACTTTGTCATCGGTGCAAAGCTCTTTCCCGCCCAGATAATGGATCGCGAGCCCCATTATATCCAGCATTTCGGGCTGTACGTTGATTTTCCCCTTAAGTTCGTTTGGCGGATCAAATATAATCGCCGCTGTATTTATATCGCCTTGATATACTGACGTGTTCACACTGACTCCGACGACATTTATGAGCCATGGTGCTGTATATGCCCGACCCGGATCAAAAGGCACATCCACCCATTGCTTATTCACGTTTCGAAAGTTTGCCATTTCATTTGGATTTGACCTAAAAAGTAACCCCTCCCTAATGAAAATCGGGGTGTATGTAGATGCTCCAACAAAAAGATCGAACCCATGTCCACCAGCCTTTAATTTTGCCAAGGCGGTATCGTTTGTATCGTACTCCGAGATTGTAACCTTTACGTTGTATTCACTCTCGAATTTTTTGATCATTTCTGCGCTTGTGTAGCCACCATACGTATAAATGTTGAGTTCTCCATCCGCGTAGGCAACTTCACTTGCGAGGACTGTCGTCAAGGCAGCGATCAAGGCGGTTTTGGTTATCATGATATTTCCTCCCTATTGGCGGATGTCACCTTACACCGATCACAGGGCTAAGAAAAATTAATTAATCCAAATAGGAATTTTTTGGTCGGCCCGGGTCTCGCATTGGACGCGTCTGCCGAAAGTCTGATGCCAGCCGGCGCGGCATCTTAATCTGAAGATCAAGCAGTTTGAACTCGCGTCGGAGGATAACGAGCCTCTTGCGCGGAAGCCGATGCCTGCTACCCGCAGTGGGATGACGCACTTGGTAGACCGAAGCGCAGACCTCTGCCGGATGGCCCGCAACCAGAGCCGTGTTTGCGCCGAACCTCAGTTTAACGATCTACTGCCACGTCATTCCTCAAGGTGGATGATAAGGTGGGTGCTTCGTCTTGCAAAAGAACCTTTCGACTGTGTTGCACTGCCACATCGCGGCTTTAGAGAGGCCGTTGGTGGAAGTGCTTTCCGACCGGATGAAGACGCCGCTATCGGCGAAGTGAAGCGCCCCGGCTTTGCTGGAGACCCCAACTCGTGAGAAGTAGGGTCTATGACAAGCAAGACGACGAACAAATTTTCTCCTGAAGTCCGCGCCCGCGCTGTTCGAATGGTGGTCGAGCATGAAGCGGAGCATCCTTCGCGATGGGCGACTGTGTCTTCCATTGCCGCCAAGATCGGCTGCTCGGCACATACGCTCAATGAATGGGTGAAGAAGGCCGAGGTAGACAGCGGCAAGCGTGCAGGTTTGCCGAGTGACGTTGCCGAGAAGATGAAGGCTCTGGAGCGGGAGAACCGCGAGCTTCGTCAGGCGAATGAGATTTTACGCAAAGCCTCGGCGTATTTTGCCCAGGCGGAGCTCGACCGCCCACTGAAGCGATGATTTCCTTCATCGACGAACACCGTGTCGATACCGGATCAATACTCCCCAGAAGTGCCGTTTGAATCTTCCCCAGTTTAGCGTTGCCGCCGGTCTTCCGGGGCGCCCGGAGCGACATGGCCATGAAGATCGAGATACGCCGGGTGTTCAACGAGGTCTTCCAGGTCTATGGCGTGCGGAAAGTCTGGCGACAGTTGCAGCGAGAAGGCTTCGATGTCGCTCGCTGCACCGTCGCACGGCTCATGAGAATGATGGGACTTCAAGGCATCATTCGCGGCAAGCCAGTCAAAACCACCGTGTCGGACAAGTCCGCTCCATGCCCACTCGACCGGGTGAACCGACAGTTCTTCGCTCCAGCGCCGAACATGCTGTGGTTATCCGATTTCACTTATGTCGCGACCTGGCAGGGCTTCGTTTACGTGGCCTTCGTCATTGATGCCTTCGCCCGCCGCATCGTCGGGTGGCGGGCAAGCCGAACGGTCCATGCGGCCTTTGTCCTCGATGCCCTCGACCAGGCACTTCATGATCGGCGGCCCGTCCATCGCGGCGGACTGGTTCACCATTCCGATCGCGGCTCGCAATACGTGTCCATTCGCTATTCCGAGCGGTTAGCGGGCATCGAGCCTTCCGTCGGAAGTGTTGGCGACAGTTATGACAACGCTCTCGCCGAAACGATCAACGGCCTTTACAAGGCCGAGGTCATCCATTGACGGGGACCGTGGCGCAACTTCGAAGCCGTGGAGTTCGCCACGCTCGAATGGGTCGATTGATTCAATAACCGCCGCCTTCTCGAGCCAATCGGAAACATTCCGCCGGCCGAGGCGGAAGAACGATACTATGCCATGCTGGACGCACCGGCTATGGCCGCATAACTTAAACCAAACGGTCTCCGGCAAAGCCGGCGCGGTTCAAAGGCCAGAGAGAAGGCATCGTCTACAATCGCACTCTCATCGAACTGCCCGCCCCTAGGTGTCCACCCGCTTTGCGTCTCCCTGTCTCTTAATCCCTCTCAATCGAGTGGTACCACCGCTGGAGTTTTAACGCAGGGTCAGGCTAGGTCATGCAGCGAATTCTGGGTCCGAGCGAAACATCCTAGTGGATTGATCGCGACAAAAGAGTCCGATTTTGGATTCCCATCGGTTGTCGAATGTGCGACGGTCCAGCATGCGCTCCGGTATTGCATTTGACGTCACCGCCGCCGACAGGGCCCGGCTCGAAGCCATCGTTGCCAACCGCGGTTCGCCGCAGAAGCATGCGTGGCGAGCGAAGATCATCCTGATGAGCGACGACGGCTTGGGAACGGTGGCCATTATGGCGGCGACCGGCAAATCGAAGACCTGCGTCTGGCGATGGCAGGAGCGGTTCATGGCCGAAGGTGTGGATGGCCTTTTGCGCGACAAGAGCCGCCCGCCCGGCATCGCTCCACTCGATCCGGCACTGGTCGAGCAGGTGGTCGCGCTGACGTTGGAACCGCCCAGGCAGGAGGCCACGCACTGGAATCGCGCGATGGCAAAGGCCGTTGGGATCGCGGCCTCTTCCGTCGTCAAGATCTGGCACGAGCATGGTCTTGCGCCGCACCGCTGGCGCCGCTTCAAACTGTCAAATGACAAGGCTTTTGCCGAGAAACTGCACGATGTCGTCGGGCTCTACGTCTCGCCGCCGGCCCATGCCATTGTCCTTTCCGTTGATGAAAAAAGTCAGATCCAGGCGCTCGACCGGACGCAGCCGGGCCTTCCATTGAAGAAGGGTCGGGGCGGCACGATGACCCATGATTACAAGAGCCATGGCACCACCACCTTGTTTGCTGCCCTCAATGTTCTCGACGGCTCGGTGATCGGCCGCAACATGCAGCGTCACCGGCATCAGGAGTTCATCCGTTTCCTCAACGCGATTGAGGCGGAACTGCCGAAGGATAAGGCCGTCCACGTCATTCTCGACAACTACGCGACCCACAAACAGCCGAAGGTCCGCGCCTGGCTGGCAAGGCATCCGCGATGGACCTTCCACTTCGTTCCAACATCATGTTCATGGCTGAACGCCGTCGAGGGCTTCTTCGCAAAACTGACACGCCGACGGTTGACGCACGGCGTCTTCCACTCCGTCGTCGACCTGCAGGCGGCCATCAACCGGTTCATCAAAGAGCACAACCAAGAACCGCGCCCTTTCGAATGGAAGGCAGATCCCGAGGAAATCATTGCCGCCGTCAAACGGGGGCACCAAGTGTTGGAATCAATCCACTAGCGTCCGGAATAGTCACGGCGACGACCGAAGATGTGATTGGGCCGACACCTGGAACCTAGAACAGCCGACTTGGGACCGGAGCTGAACGACCAACCTTCGCCAGCTTCGTCTAATTTTTATCAATCTGCTTGATCAGGTTACCCATTGACTGATCAAGCTGTTCAAAGCATAGCGAGTATGTTCCGGCACCGATGATCGGCATTAAGCTTTCGAGGTGATCTCGGCCTTGCCCGGAGATAATAAGAATTCTGCAAGATGGTATCCCTCCGGCGTGAACCGCCTTGCGAGGTTCCGCGTCTCCCGTGAGTCTGCGCTCTTAAGAGTGGACTTAGGAGCGCATTGAGAACCCAAAACTGGACAAAGCTTGGGGCCAAGATCACTTCCAACGCCAGTTTAATCCGGCACAGGCGCTCTGAGGCCGGCGGTCAAGAACGCCGTTAGGTGCTTAAGCATCTCGTCTTTGCCGACTACACCTAGTTGACCGTCAGTTAGATCGTTCAACCGACCAAGATCATTCAACATGAACAGATAAGTGCCAACCAAGAACGCCATGCGTAGGCTGATAATGTCCTTCGGTATATCAGGGGTGAGGAGAGCTATCTCGTTGACAAATCGCTTAACGGATGAGTCGTAGACTTCGCGGCGGAGGCGAAAGGAATGCTCAGCCGGTTCAGCGTGAAGACGCGCCTGCAATCTGACGAACGCGGCACCCGCAGGGCCGCTGTGTTTCATCTCCCATTGAGGAGCGAGATAAGCGAGCACGATGTCCTCGACGCGCAAGCTCGTCGGACGGGCGAGCACCTCGTCAAGCAGTACATGTCGCCTCCCCGATAGCAATGCCCCGCGCCGACGATAAACCTCGTCGAACAGGTCCTCTTTGCTGCCAAAGTAGTACCGGATAAGAGCTTGGTTGACACCAGCTCTGTTGGCAATATCGCGCATTTTCGAGCCAGCGAACCCATCGTCTGCGAAGATCAGTTCGGCAGCATCTAAAATTAGATCTCTATAATCAATCCCAGGCTTCGGCCGCCCAGGTTTGCGCCTTCCCTTGGAGGCTTTCGCTTGTTGTAGCATCACTTCTCCGCCCATTCGATGCACCAAAATATTAGTGAATTAAGGATGCGGATAATTAATTAACGGGGGAACTCGCCTAAGACAATGGGTAGTTGGCAGATCAGCTGTTACCCAACGAGCAACTGATTTATCGGCAGACCGCACGAAGCGGCCTGCCGACTCAAGTTTCCGCGGGCTACATTTTCAACTCTGTCCAAATCCTGCCATAGATTTGTTGAATTTCGGGAGAACAGGTCTCATTCCAGTATGAAAGACCAGCCAAATTCTCCGGCACCACGAATTCAGGTGACGTGGTCATTTCCTTATCCATGTACTGCTCTGAGCCGTCGATGCCATTGGGGTACTTGATATAGTTTGACAACATCGCCGCGTTTTGTGGATCCATCATGAAATTCATAAATAGCTTGGCGTTGTCGATATTTTTCGCATCAGCGAGAATAGCAAGGTTATCCATGGCCAATCCATAGCCGGTTTGGGGATAGCCATATGCAATGTCGGGATTGCGCTGCCTTTTGATAAAGGCCGGCCCACCCCAGTCACTCGTCACCGCAAAGTCACCCTTTACCATCGGATCGATAGTATTGTAATCCATGGAAATCCAATGCTTTTTTGCTTCCAGCAGTTTATCACGGACCTTTTGCAGAAGGGCTTTGTCGTCGGTGCAAATCTTGTCGCCTCCAAGGTAGTGGATCGCCAGGCCCATAACGTCCATCATCTCGGGAATAATGTTGATCTTGCCCTGTAGTTCGGCGGGAGGATCAAATAGCAGCGCCGCCGTGTTGATGTCGCCCTTATAAATTGAGGTATTTACGCTAAGGCCGACCGTTGCCCACTCCCAAGGGATACTATACTCGCGGCCGCGATCGAAACTGACATCAATCCAGCGCTTATTAACGTTCTTGAAATTCTCGAGCTTGTTAGGTTCGGACTTCAACAACAAGCCCTCTTGGATGAAGATTGGGATATATGTGGATGCTGCGACGATCATGTCGAAGTCGTTTCCACCGGCCTTCAGCTTTGCCAGCGCCGTATCGCTACTATCGTACTCCGAAAATGTCACCTTGACGTCGTATTGTTCCTCGAATTTCTTGATCATCTCAGGGCTCCAAAGATCTCCCCAGCTGTAGATGTTCAAGATACCTTCTGCGGAAGCCGGAATTGATGTGAGTAGCACCACACCTGCGGCGATTGAGACTGCCATTCTATTCATGTCTGTTCCCTTTCTGTTTATGTTCATTTTATTACTTGCGCTGTCGCCCAAGTAAATAAGTCGCCACGACGAATAATATAGATACAAGTATTAGCGCCGTGGAGATTGCGTTGATTTCAGGTGTTACTCTTCGCCGGAGCTGGCCGAGCATATATGTGGGTAGAGTTTCTTGCCCGGCGGATTTCACGAACTCTGTAATGACTACGTTGTCGAGCGAAATGACGAAGGCGAGCATCCAGCCAGAAAGGAGGCCCGGCCAAAGCTGTGGCAGTGTGATGTGTCGAAAGACTTCCACTGGCCGGGCGTAGAGATCTGCACCGGCCTGCTCCAAACTCAAGTCCATCCCCTTAAGCCGCGCTCTAACCGGCATGTAGGCGAACGGAATGCAGAATGCTGAATGTGCGACGACAAGATAGAGCATGCCCGTGTAACCAGTGGTCACTTTTAGCACCGAAAAGAAGCTCAGCAGCCCGACCGCGGTCACTATTTCCGGGACCATTAGCGGCTGATTGACCACAGCAAGTGCCAATCCTTGTCCTTTCCACGGACGCGTTCGCGTAGTCGCTAGGGCGAAAAGAACCCCACTTGCCGTAGCGACGGTTGCGGCGACAGCTGCGAGTGTCAGAGAACGAGCAGCCGCCTCCTTTACTGCCGCGTTCTGCCATGCCGATGCGTACCAGCGGAACGAGAATCCCTCCCAGATGGAAAGAGCCTCGCCCGCATTAAAAGAGTACATGATCAATAGCACGATGGGCATATATAGTATCAGGAAGCATAGCATCGCGACTAGGTTAATGCCCGGCATATGACGAACGTTGAACGTTTTAGCCATTGACGCCCTCCTCCTTTTCCGTGGCACGCACGAAGACGATCATCGCAATTCCGACGATTATTAAGAGGGTCAGCGAAAGTGCCGAGCCGAGCGGCCAGTTGCGGAGTGCACTGAACTGCATCCCAATGAGGTTGCCCAACAACAGTTGTTTTCCTCCGCCAAGAACTGTCGTTATGACATAGTCGCCGAGACAAGGGATGAGAACCAGAACCACGCCGGCGACGACACCAGGCTTAACAACAGGCAAGATTATTTCGCGCATAATCTGAAATGGCCGGGCATACAAATCGTATCCTGCCTCCACTAAACGAAAGTCGAATCGCTCCATTGATGAGTAGATAGGAAGCACCATAAGCGGCAGGTAAACATATGTCATACCGAGCATGATCGCGGTCTCGGTATAGAGTATTTGGACTGGCGAACTGATTATTCCCAAGCCGACGAGCACGTTATTGAATACGCCCTCGTTCCGGATCAGTTGCATCATTGCGAAGGTCCGAATGAGCATGTTTGTCCAGAACGGCAACATTATCAACGTCAACCAGAAATCGCGGCGATGCGGTGGGCGAGTCGCGATGAAGTAGGCGGCAGGAAAACCAAACAGAAAAGTTAGGAGCGCAGTCATAATCGAAAGTTTTATTGACCGCCAAAATACCACCAGGTGTTCCGTCGCCCAATTGACTTCGTTAGTGAAGAAATCTCGCTTTAGGACGACATTCACCCAGCTCTCGGTTGAGAACGTCCAGTCGATCCCTCCGTATTCCCCGGGAGTGAGGAAGGAATAGATAGTTATCAATACGACGGGGATGATTGCGGCTAGGAGAAGAATCAACAATGCAGGTGTAATCAGAAGCGCTTGCGCCTTTGATATGGTCGGTCGTTTCACGGAGGGATGCATGGTTAGTCTCCCAGAATCTGGGCCGCGCCGTCACGCAAGCGGATGCCGACGCGATCGCCAACAGAAATAGCTTCGGTCGACGAGTCTGCATTTTGCGTTCGCGTGACAAAAACTCCGCCTTCGCGCACGCGGACGTGATATGCGGTACCAGTGCCAAAATAGACAATGTTCATCAACTCGCCGTCGAGATGACCAGCCCCAGCCGGGACGATCTCAGCATGTTCTGGCCGCACCGCCAGCGTTACCGGGCCAGCGCGCGACCCATCCTTCGGTGCTCGCGCTCGCAATCGTATACCTGGTTCGAATTCGATACAGGCGTCCCTACCGTCAACAGAAGATAAATTGACTGGAAGGAAGTTGGTTTCGCCTATGAAATCGGCAACGAAGCGATCTGCCGGTTGATCATATATTTCTCGTGGCAGGCCGATCTGCCGGACCTTACCGGCACTCATAACCGCAATACGGTCCGACATCGTCAGCGCCTCTTCCTGGTCATGGGTGACGAAAACGAACGTAATGCCGGTTTGCGTTTGCAGGCGCTTGAGTTCGATCTGCATTTCCTTGCGTAGCTTGAAGTCCAGCGCGGATAAGGGCTCGTCCAAAAGCAGAACCTTCGGGTGGGGAGCCAGGGCACGGGCCAGAGCGATGCGCTGCTGCTGCCCGCCAGATAACTGGTTAGTCAACCTGTCGGCCATGCGGGTCATCTGCACAAGTTCCAACATTTCCGCGACAGTTCTAGCAATCTCATCCTTTGGCTTACGCAGCATTCGCAGTCCGAAAGCAATGTTCTGCGCGCAGGTCATGTGCGGGAAGAGGGCATAGGATTGGAATACAGTGTTTACAGGTCGTAGATACGGGGGTTTGTTGATCAGATTCTCCCCGTCGAGCGTCAATGTACCGCTCGTAGCGAAGTCAAAGCCGGCGATCATACGAAGTAGCGTCGTTTTCCCACAGCCAGACGGTCCAAGAAGTGTGAAAAATTCGTTTTTTCGGATCGTCAGGGATACACTATCCAACGCTGTGTAGGCGCCTGCCCCCACCCCGTAGACCTTGCTCACATCTTTGATTTCGATCATATTCCACCCAATTTGCTGCGTTCCCGGAACGTTTTTTGTCATCAAGGCGTCCACAGTGCGTGTAACACCTCTCATTTTAGCGTTTAAGCATACACCCTATCGCGCCATTTCAGATCATTTCAGCCCTAATAGGTGTTTTGTACGGCGCACATTCATTGCATAGCGGGTGCGGCGATCTAGCGATGCGCTCGTAGAGAGCCCAGCCAATTCATGACGTCGACAGCATCGGTCACATCGGCGTATTTTTGCTGAATATCGTACAGACTTGCATCATGCGGTGACTGCGCCCGATCGGCGCAACAGTCGCGCGGCACCAGAACGTTGAAGCCGGATTGTACAGCGTCAACGACCGTTGCCCGCACGCATCCTGACGTCGTTGCCCCCGTTACTACGACGGTATCGACACATGCAGCCGTCAGTAGCGAGGCAAGTGAAGTGCCGTGAAATGCCGAGGCACCTTTCTTAGTTAAGATCAGATCTTCCGGTCGAACCCCGGTAGTTTCATCGATCTCGACCAGACGGCTGCCCTCAAGCAACGCCGACATACCCGACGCCTTCCTGAGCCAGGCAACGTTACCCACCTCACTTGGATGATATGAGATTGTAGTAAAAATCACGAGATATCCAGCGTCGCGCGCAACATCCGCTATACGGCGCGTCATCGCGATCTCGGTGCTCATATCAGCCGCAGTTGGGTACTGTTTATCGGTGAACCCGTACGTGAAATCGACAATCACAATCGCGGGACGCGAACCCCGCTCCACTGGTCGGCCGAAACCAGCCGCTTCGTATACTTCTTCCTGCGACATCGCGCGTCTCCTACTGTGTCCGAGATGCACCGCATTTTGAGGTGCATCTCGGACTTGATCTTTATCGTTCCATTTTCATGTCCGGCACGACGATATCCCCATCGATGACGATCGGTGCGTCATCAAGGAAGAGCGAGCAGTTGCGCATCGGGATGTCGAGGTGGCAGTGTGTGTCGTTTGGACCGCCAAGCTCGTTATTAGGGCCGGTCGAGAACATAACGTTTCCGTAGAACGAACGCGGCTCCATGCCCATGCCGCCTGGAAAGGCGCCCGGCACGAAGTTATGCCATTTTGCCTGGGGGTTCATGCCCCAGCCGACATGGCTCATGCCGTAACCTTTCGGATCCGCGAAAGACTGCATGTAAGACTTGACGATTTCGGCATCGAGGCCGCCACGGATGTCGGTGATCCAGCCCTTCTCGATTGTGTAAATGATGGGCTCACGCACATAGGTGTTTTGCGGCAATAAGATATCGCCCGGCGCGACTACGATCTGGCCGTCGACGCCATCGTCGTCGCCGCCGGTGAAGACAAAGCCAGACGGCCAGTGGTCCCACCGGCCTGGTTGGTCCGTGCACGCGTACTCCGTGATCGTGGGATAGGTGTTCAGCTTGTATGTAACGTCGGTCCCGTGCTGCGACGTGATCCGCATAACCTTGGCTCTCGAGAGGATCTCGCCACCAATTTCCACCTTCTCCCGCAGTTCCTTGTAAGGAAGCATGCGAGCCAGAAGTTCAGGCGGCTCAACCGCTGTCAACACGCGCGTACCGGCGGCCTGGATCGCCATCTGCTCCGGTGAGAACAGCAGGAAGATGCAGTCGATCAACATGTCGCAGTTCTTGAGGGCCTCAACGGCATCTGGCATCGCGGCAAGACCGGTGACGCCAACATTCCAGCCACCCGTCGGCAAGGGCGCCGGCAGGCGCATGTGGTACATGTTCGCGCCAAGACGTTGGCCAGCGGCAAGAAACGCATTTGCATAGTCCAGTCGTTCATTGCCCTGCGTGAGCACGACAAGGCGCTCGCCGTCGCGCACGCCGGACATCTTCAACTGGTGGAGGCAGATTTCGGTGAAACTCGTGTGGTCCATTGCTCAGAATCCCTTTTTTTGAAAACTATGCTGCAAAGTCCATGACTGCGGCGAGAAAGCCCTCCAGGTCGTCCCACGGGATCATGTGCCCCGCGCGCTCGACCGTTCGCACCTCGACTGCCGGTACGAGGCGCTTGATCTCCTCGACATCGGCCGGCTCTATAACCGCTGCACCGCCTGCTACCACCAGGCGCATCGGTAGGCGGAGCGCAGGCAGATCGGCGTGGATGTCATCGGAGTGAAACCCGTCGAAGGCGGTGCGGATCGCGTCCAGTTGGCAGGTGTGCAGCCACTCGGCACGAAGGGCGAGCTGTTCTTCGCTCCAGCTCGGACAGAAATGTTTCATCTCCTCCGGCGAGCAGCCGCGCTGGGCGAGCAGGATCGAGTCCTCGTACCAGCTCCATGATGCCGGATAACCCCGTCGGCCTGGCCCACTGACGGGTGGATCGACCAGAACCAGCCCCGAGAAGCCCGACGGACACATGCGAGCGGCACGTATCCCGGTTCGCGCGCCCATCGAATGCCCGAGCAGGATCGGTCGGTCGAGGCTCGCCGCTTCAGCGACCCGAACGGCGTCCTCTGCCATGGCATCGAGCGAGAAGTCGAGCGCACCGCCTTGTGACAAGCCACGCCCACGCACGTCAAGCACATGCACGTCGAACCTTGCGGCCAGCCGTTCGGCCACAAAGCCCCAAGTGATGGCCGGCGACGTGATGCCAGGAATGAGCAGCACCTGCGGTCCCGGCCCCTCATAGTGGAGCAAGTGCTGGCGAATGCCGTTTGCATTAACGTTGTATCCCCGAGCCAATGCGCCCTCCCCTTAATAGGCACCGGAAAGCAGCGTGCCGCCACCCGGAATGCGCGTCTCGAGGTCGAGCGCCTTCAACAGCGACCACGTGGTGGCGATCGCCGCCGTCAAGACCGGTTTACGAGTCACCGCTTCCGCTTCGGAAACAGCCGCAAGCGAGGGCATCTGAACGCAGGCGGACAGCACGATGGCATCGACATCGCTCGTGTCCATCGAACGGACAATGCCGGGCAGCTTCATCGGATCGTGTGCGGCCACCGCGAGGTTGTCGGAAATTTCGAGCGCGCGCCATACGCTGACCTCGATGCCTTCGTTGCGGATGTAGTCCACAACGAGCTCAGTGAGCGGCTTCATGTAAGGCGCGACGAGCGCGATCTTCTTCGCGCCAATCGCCTTGATGCCCTCGACCAGCGCTCCGGCCGACGTCACCACCGGCGCCGGATTGCCGTTGTCGACCGTTGCCTTGTGCAGGCGCTCCTGCGACTGGCGATGATAGCCATGCCCCATTGCCATGATTGCTACCAGACAGGCATAACCCATCACGTCGACGCGCGCATCCGACAGTTCGAGCGCACACCGGTCGCTGTCCCTGTCCATGGCCTTCAATTCCTCGGCGGTTACATGCTTCATCCGCATGCGAGACGAGTGGAACGTGAAACGCTCTGGCGATACGAGCTCTCTGGCTCGCAACAACGCGGGTATCTCGGTTTCCATCGTAATGTTGGAGCTTGGAACGATCTGACCAATACGAAAGCGCTTCATTTGCAGGCCCCTTGTTTCGAGTAGGTTTCACCACATTAATTATTCAAAGAAAGAATTACAAGTCAAAAGTGGTTTGGGCCCATGAGGGACTCGACGCTTACCAAACCCACTGCCTGCGCCTTAAGCTCTAGTTTACCGCTCTTCTCACGTAACGTATTGTTTTCACCTAATTTTTGTCTGGATATGTGATTTCGCCGCGGGTGATAGAGCCGCGGCATGGAGTCGCCACTCGGGCCACAGAAAGCCGCGGTACCTTGATGACACTTGCCACGCATTTCAACTTAATATACCCTTGAATAATTACGTTCGAACCCACCTTGTTGGGGAGTGGCGGCGCGAGAGTGGCTGCTTAAGCGGCATCCGAGAGGCTATTCTCCAATCCGAACGCCCATTTGCATGGACGGTGATCCTTTTTTGCACTGGAGGAAGTGTTAGGCGCACAGTTCGGAGCCGAGATTTGGAGGGGGCGCTGTCTTTCATGTCGGCGAAGAGCGTGAAATACGCGCGTTGTGCGTGAGAGCCAAGAGGAGGTCAGAAATATGAAGCCGCAATTTTCCACAGAATACCCGAGATGGAGAACGGTTATAGCATGTCCCTTGCCGTAAGGGCGGGCGACTATGTATTCATCGGCGGTTTGACAGCCACCGATAACGCAGGGAATGAACTATTTGCCGAGGACGCCGGTTCTCAGATGAAACGTATATATGAGATACTCGGAGAAGTGCTGCGAGAATTTGGTGGGACGCCTCAGGATATCGTAAGTGAAGTAATATTTTACAATGTTGGCGCGAAAGAATATACTGAACAGCTCTTTCCCCATCGGCAAGCATTCTATGGGCAACAAGGCCCCTCGGTTGTTGGCATGCAGGTGGTCGGTTTTATAAGCCCAGCAATTCGTGTGGAGACCACAGCCGTCGCATACCTGCCACGGTCGCGCGAGCCATGAACTAGCAGCGCGTTAGCCCCGAGGAGCGCCCGGCCCATCGGACGCCAGCGATCAGTTTTGTCAATGCTCTGGCCGCAGTCCGCTAGAAACAAGATCACGAGCCGCCAGTGTCGTCCAAGTTAGCGGCGACTAATTCAGCTCCATTTTGGTGCGTACCTGCAAAGGGCTGCCAATAGATCAAAGTCTTTCGAGATGCAGTCTCGTCAAAACGGGCTTGCTCCAGCTGATCGGTACGCCTGCCCATCTATAAGCCCGCCAAAAAGTCCAATAGGAGGAAAGAAAGGTGACAAACTTCAACATGCTAATAAACGGCCGTCTAGTGCCGGGTACCGGAGAAATGCCGGTCATCGACCCGTCCACTGCCGAAATGTTTGCGACAGCACCCTACGCCAGCACCACACAACTCGAAGAGGCTGTGAGATCAGCAAGGAACGCCTTTCCTGATTGGGCCGCAACATCGTTAGAGACCCGCCGCGCCTGCTTACTTCTACTGGCGGACAGGCTAGAGCAGGAGGTCGACTACTTTGCGCGGCTTCTTACGCGTGAGCAAGGTAAACCTCTGGCGGAGGCGACGTATGAGGTCGGCGCGACGATCCGCGGCATCCGCTATTTCGCAACGTACGAGACCTCACCGGAAATACGCAGCCATACGCGGGGCAAATATGAACTGCACCGCGTTCCGTTGGGTGTGATCGCTTGCGTTACGCCGTGGAATTTTCCGATGCTTCTCGCCAGCAATAAGTTCGGTGCCGCCCTGATCACCGGAAACACCGTGATTTTGAAACCTGCGCCGACGACGCCGCTAACCTCGCTAGAGCTGGGGCGACTTGCCGAAGGTATTTTTCCGCCCGGCGTCTTCAACGTAATCTCCGATCGAAACGATCTCGGCGCAAGACTCACCGACCACCCGGATGTTGCAAAGA
Organism: Shinella sp. G-2; assembly: GCF_050172695.1. Lineage (NCBI taxonomy): Bacteria > Pseudomonadati > Pseudomonadota > Alphaproteobacteria > Hyphomicrobiales > Rhizobiaceae > Shinella > Shinella sp. G-2. The sequence continues at coordinate 36,980 of NZ_JBBEYH010000020.1, forward strand.
TCTCGTTCACAGGCTCTACAGCAACGGGCAAAAAGGTGATGGCTAGCGCTGCCGGCACGCTAAAACGGGTAACACTCGAACTCGGTGGGAACGATGCAGCAATTGTCCTGGACGATGTAGACATTGATCAAGTCATCCCCGGGTTGGTCTCCGCGGCATTTCTTAATGCCGGCCAAGTCTGCGTCGCGGCCAAGCGCATATATGTTGCAGGCTCGATTTATGATGAATTTGCCGCGAAGTACGCAATCGCTGTGCAAAAGCTGAAACTTGGCTGCGGCCTGGACGAGGACGTCAACCTTGGCCCTCTCCAGAACCTCGAGCAGTTCGAGAAAGTCAAAGAGTATCTCACCATTGCGGAAAAAGATGGCATCATCATCGCTGGCGGACGGGTAGCCAACAGACCAGGATACTTCATTGAGCCGACGGTCGTTCGCGACATTACGGACGGCTCGCGGCTGGTGGACGAGGAGCAATTCGGACCAGTGGCGCCGCTGATTTCCTTCACCGATGATGACGACGCCATCAGCCGCGCCAACGCGAGTCCATTTGGTCTCGGTGCGTCGATTTGGACCAGCAATCTTACGCGCGCGCGCGCACTCGCCATGAGATTAGAATCGGGAAATGTTTGGATCAACCAACACCAGGCACTCGCTCCGGATATTCCCTTTCCCGGAGCTAAGGAGTCCGGAATTGGACTGGAAGCCGGGCCGGAGGGTTTTCACGAATTCACACGCGTACAAATCCTCAACGCAGCTTAACTCATAAAAGTCGACGCAGGAGAAAGCACATGACAGAAAAGATATATGATGCAATCGTCGTAGGTGCCGGGTTTTCCGGTCTAGTTGCGGCACGGGAACTGTCGGCACAGGGCAGGTCGGTGCTGATTATCGAAGCCCGTCACAGACTTGGCGGCAGAACGCACGTCGTAAATTTCCTGGGTCGTCCCGTCGAGATAGGCGGTGCCGGCGTGCATTGGTGCCAACCGCACGTTTTCGCTGAGATGCAGCGCTACGGCTTCGGATTTAAAGAAGCTCCCTTAGCGGACCTGGATAAGGCTTACATGGTATTCGCGGACGGCCAAAAAATCGATGTGCCGCCTGCAACTTTTGACGAGGAGTATACCACCGCGTTCGAGAAGTTCTGCAGCCGCTCACGAGAGTTGTTCCCGCGGCCGTATTCGCCTTTGGACAATCACGAGGTCTCCAATCTTGACGGCGTGTCTGCCCGTGATCATCTCGAATCCCTTGGGTTGAACGAGTTGCAGCTAGCCTCCATGAATGCGGAGTTAACGCTTTATGGCGGCGCCCCAACCACTGAACTTAGTTACCCGAGTTTTGTTAAGTTCCACGCGCTTGCCTCTTGGGACACGATAACCTTCACTGACTCAGAAAAGCGATACCACGTGCAAGGCGGCACAAATGCACTTTGCCAAGCGATTTTCGATGACTGCCGCGCAGACTCTGAGTTTGGTGTGCCTGTGGAAGCTGTCGCGCAGACGGACAACGGTGTCACGGTGACTCTTGCGGATAAGAGGGTGTTTCGCGCGCTCACATGCGTGCTTACCTTACCGACCAAAGTTTACGCAGATGTTCGTTTCGAACCACCACTACCACCCGAAAAGCGCGCATTTATCGAACACGCCGAGATGGCTGACGGTGCGGAGCTTTACGTCCATGTACGCCAGAACCTTGGTAACACATTCACTTTCTGTGATGACCCTAACCCATTCAACGCTGTGCAAACTTACGCATATGATGATGAACTTGGGACGATCCTCAAGATCACGATTGGCCGGCAATCGTTGATTAACCTCGAGAATTTTGACGCGATTGCTGCCGAAATACGCAAAATCCACGGCGACGTCGAGGTACTTGAAGCGCTACCATATAATTGGGCAATGGATGAGTACGCCCGCACGAGCTACCCCGCCATGAGGAAAGGTTGGTTCTCTAGATACAAGGACATGGCAAAACCGGAGAACCGTCTATTCTTTGCTGGCTCTGCCACTGCGGACGGATGGCATGAGTATATTGACGGTGCGATAGAGAGCGGAATCCGAGTCGGCCGGGAAATTCGGCACTTTATGAAGGCGACCGCTTAATATTTATGCCTGGGCTCCGTGCTTGACGGAGCCCAGGCATAAGGGCCCCACTCTAGAAGGTCCCTATTTCATCTTGCGTTAACGTGTCACATTCTGCAAAGCAACTTTATTTGTCTGCCTCGATCGAGGCAATAATTTGCTCCACGATTTTCTTTGCCTTACCATTGAACTTTAGCGACTTAACTTCTTCCAAATTTGCTGGCTCTCCGGCAACGATCGCGCCGATCATGCCCATCGCAAAGTGCGGGGTGCACTGGTAGACGTACACGCCAGGGACATCAATCTTAACTGAAATCTGATTGTTGATCTTGCCATTCCATGGCATTGCCCCATCAGGAATGGCATTCTTGATAGAGGCGCTGTTGTGCCCCTTATCTTTCAGGATAAATGTGACTGTGTCGCCGGGCTGGACGTGTAGAACCCTTGGTTCAAACGCCATGACTGTTCCGTCGGCCGCTTTGTTTGTCATTTCCACTTGGTGATCTGCAGCCCACAATACAGTAGGAAGCAGGAGTGCAGACGCTGCAGAAAATACTATGGTGTGAAAATTCAAGAGTTCTTCCTTATGATTGTAAGAGCCGCTGGGCAACGGCTCTTAACTGTCGGCGCGCCGAGTTTCTATACTAACGACAGTTCCTTGATCGGTAGGGACCTAATCCTCGGTCCGCCAGCGTCAGCGATGGCGTTAACCAAGGCGGCAATCGTGATTGGAACGGCATCCTCCCCAACGCTCTGCGGCGAGCCCTCGCTTGGCAGCAGATTTATTTCGATCTCCGGCACCTGAGCGATGCGAAGGATCGGGTAATCATAAAAATTGTTCTGCTGCACCTGGCCGTTCTCCAAGGTGATCTCGCTATAGAAGGCGTTCGTCAAGGCGTACGAGATGCATCCTTCAAGCTGCTGCCTTACAATATCCGGATTGATGATAGTGCCAGCGTCGATGGTAATCGCGACCTTATCTACACGGACGGAGGCGTCCTTGATCGTTACGTCCACCACCGCCGCCTTCGAGGACGACTCGTAGCCAAGGTAATAAGCGGTGTCGCTCACCGCTATGCCTCGGCCCGAGCCATTCTTTGCGCGCCCACCCCAGCCAGCTTTCTCGGCAGCCGCATCGAGGACCCGACGCAGAGTCTTTGAGCGTGCGACTGCGATGTCGTACTGCTCAAGGTCCTTCGGGATGAGGGATGGGTCGAGCAACGCCCTATACAAATCAACGGAGTCCTTATGTGCCAATACCGCCAGTTCGTTGAGAAAGCCGAAGTTCATCCACAAGTGCTGCGTCAACCCCACCCCCCTCATCCATCCGAACGGAATGGGTGTAGTCTTGTCGCGTTGGTAGGCAATATGCATGTTAGGGAAGAAGAACGGAAAATGCGTTCCACCATAGGACTGTAACGCCGCCTGTGCGCTAGCGATCCGGCACGACCAGGTGTCGATGTTTCCATCTTCGTCGAGCGCACCTGCGAATTTCACGACTGTAAGCGGTGTATAAGTGCTGTGCTTGATGCATTCCTCTCGACTCCAAAGCACTTTCACCGGCGTTCCTGACATTGCTTTGCCGATCTGAACTGCCTGATAAACGAAGTCGTTCTGGACACGTCGGCCAAAACCGCCGCCGCACTGCATCAGGTTGAACTTTACGTTCTCCGGCGCCAAGCCCGTCAGTTCAGTCGCAATTCGATGCGCATCGTCGGCATATTGGCTCCCGGCCCACACGGTCGCTTTGGATTTCTCAATTAGTACTGTGCAGTTAAGCGGCTCTAAGGGCGCGGGATCCATGAAAGGAAAAACATATTCAGCTTTCAGTGATAGCTTAGCTTCTTTGATCCTTTTGCCGACGTCACCCGTCTCAACCAAGACAGGCAACTCACCACTTGCCTGCGTGGAAAGCGCTGTCTTCAACTTATCTGACGTCAAACCAGCATGGGATCCGCCATCCCACTCAATCTCCAATGACTCCAGCGCGGATTTGGCTTCCCACCAGCTATCAGCGACAACGGCGACCGTATCATCAATATTTACCGCCGCCGCCCAGAGATCGGGGTCCTCTCCATCCGGTACAGGCGAATTGTAGCCGACAAATCCGCCTTTAATTTGGACGATCTGAGGATTACCAGGCAAGTCCTTCAGTGCCTCGTCGTCGACCCGCACCAACTTACCGCCAAAGACAGGGGATTGCTGCACGGCGGCGTAGCGCATACCTGGCAAATCAATATCAATGCCGTAAACAATCTCTCCGCGTGTTGCAGGCACAGTACTTAAGGGGGATATCGGCTTGCCAATGAAGCGTCGATCGGCAACCGATTTGTATACGACCTTCTCAGCTAACGGAGGGGTCAGCTTAACCGCTGCTGCGGCAACGTCGGCATAATTTACGCTGCGGCCGCTCTTGCCATGGTGCACTTGATTCCCACCAGTCGTCAGCTCTTCCGTCGGGACCGAAAGGCGTTCTGCGGCCGCTTCAAGGAGCATGGCCCGCACTTGCGCTGCCGCGAGCCGCGAGGGTGCAAAGAGATAATGTGCGGACAAACTTCCAAGTGTCGTGGTCCAGACGTAGGGCGTGCCGCGAGCCTTGCTAATGGCGGGATCGTAAAATGCCACAGACATCTTTTCCCAGTCTGCATCCAACTCTTCGGCAAGCATCTGCGGAATTGTCGTCGTTACGCCTTGCCCTACTTCGGTTTGCGGAACCGTGTAGGTCACTGTGTTGTCCGGGTTGATGACGATCCAGGATAGTATTTCCACCCCTTCGGTTGCTGGCGCGGTACTTGACTGCGCGCCTGAGCGGGTAATCGGGAAGAGCACCGCCCCTGCAAGTGCTCCCGTGCCAAGTAGAAATGCGCGACGATTGACAGAGACGCTCATTGAGCTGCTCCTTTCAGCATAGCTGCAGCGGCATGAATGGCCGCGCGGATGCGAGGATAAGTGCCACACCGACAGATATTGGTGAGCTCCCTATCGATGTCCTCGTCTGTCGGCGAGGGGTTCTTGGCCAAAATATCGGATACGGCCATGATCATGCCGGACTGGCAATAGCCGCATTGCGGCACGGCATGCTTGATCCATGCCTGTTGAACCGGATGGGAATGATCAGCGCTCAATCCTTCGATCGAAGTCACCGATCCCCCCGCAACACTTTCGACGGTAGTTATGCAGCTTCTTACGGCCTCGCCGTTGAGATGAACGGTGCATGCACCGCACTCGCCGACGCCGCAGCCGAACTTCGTGCCCTTAAGCTTGAGGTAGTCGCGAACGACCCAAAGCAGTGGCGTAGCCGGATCGACATCGACCGAACGCGCGCTGCCATTAACAGTAAAATCGACTTTCATTTTTTTCACCTCCGGAGTGTGGTCCCGTTTGTCGCAGATCGTCTTTTGTGGCAGTTTGCCAAAATTATTCACAATAGTAAATACATTTGGTTCCTCTCTAAACGCGCGACGGATACGAATAGAATGGTGAAGAAGATAGGCATCGAAAATTCGACATTTGGCCCTACATTGACGGGATTAACGATTCCGGATAATTCCACACTCGCCTAAATTAAGTGCGTAAGCCTGTGGTCATGTGTGTTTCCATGAAACGGAATCAGGCTTTTAAAAACACGGAATGTGCATGCGCAAACAACCCCACCAGCGCCGCCGGCCTGGCCGCCCCTCGCATGATGGTGACCTTAAAGAGACTATCCTGGACCACGCCGAGATTGCTTTTGCGGAGCGGGGATACTCTGGGGCGAAGACGCGCGAAATAGCGGCGAATGCTGGGGTAAATCAAGCGCTTATCCGCTATTATTTTGGAGACAAGGAATCGCTTTTCGATGAAGTTTTCCGGCGGCGCGGGGGTATATTGTCAGGTACCCGACATGTTCTGCTCGACAAATTGCTGGAAGAGGCTGAGCGCCCAGCTGTCGAGGCAATCGTAAAGGCCTATCTGCAGCCCCAGTGGGACATGAAGTACAGCAACGAGAACGGCGCTTCTTTTGTACGCCTGCAAGCCCGTCTGCATGCCGAGCAAGAGGAGCACGCTCTCCGCCTACGCCGTGAGGTTTATGACGCCTCTGTTCGACGATACATTGACGCTCTCCAAACCGCGATGCCTGGCATACCGCGTGATCTTTTGAGCGTACGCATGGCGTTCCTAGTAGGCACCTACATGTTCATGCTGAACGACCTAGGCCGTATCGGCGACCTGACAGAAGGAAAGGTCTCATCGCTCAGTAAGGAGGCTATGCTCGAGAACCTCGTCGCCTTCCTCTCTGCGGGGTTACGGGCGCCGGCCAGCTAAGTTGATTGGCGTAGGCTACAATCGAGGACTGACGCGGGTGCTTAGCCACTCCGCATAGGCTGGCTGGCCCATTTCGAGAGGTTGATCTGGCACCCCCGCCAACGACCCGCCCAGAATTGGCGGATCGAGGGAGCATTCAAGGCGGAGCCGCGTCGGTCTTTCTCAGTGTCTGAGAACGACTTTTCCGCGAGCCCCTGCCGCCACCGCGTTATGGGCCGCACCGATCTGATCCAAGGTCAGGGTCTTGGAAATCGGGATCACCAGCGATCCGCTGACGGCGGCGACCAGCACTGTGTCGAGCATGGCCGCGTCGGTGCGGTGGTAAATTTCAAAGATCGTAACCCTGTTGCCGGCATTGGCGCCTTCGGGTACTGGAACGATGCTCGCAACCTTGCCGCCGTCGCGAACATTGCCGATGAGGTGGTCGGCCACCGGGCCAGCGGTGCTGATCGCATAGTCGAAGCTCGGGCGTGCGGTGGGAACCGTGATATCGAGCACCTCGCCAGCCAGTTCCTGACCTTCGTGCAGCCGTTCTGGCCTGACGCCGGCAACCGGCATTGCGCCGATCTCCTGGAGATATTGGATGGCGGAACGTCCGACCGTGCCAAGGCCGCCTGAAACGAGGACCCGGTCTCCAGCCTTAACGTCGATCGCCTCGACGGTCTGCCGGCCGGTAAGGCCTGCCTTCACCAACGAGGCACCCTGCTCGAAACTCAGGCCTGCCGGCAGTTTCGCCACGGATGTGGCCGGAACCACTCCGAATTCTGCATGCGCCCCTTTGCCGTTTGCCGCGAAGTCGGCGACAACCCGCTCTCCGACCACGAAGCCGGTCACGCCTTCGCCAAGTTCGGCGATGGTGCCGGCGGCGTCGCCGCCGAGCACTGCCGGCAGTTGAAGCGGAATGAATTGGGCCATGTAGCCCTGGCGGAGAATAAGGTCGAACGGATTGACGGCGGATGCCTCGATCTTGATCAGGACTTCGCCGGGTCCGGGGGCCGGTGTCGGAATATCCCCGATTTCGAACTGATCGACATCACCGTAGGATTTGAGAAGTGCGGCTTTCATTTGTGGCTCCATCTATCGTTTCGTGTGCGCGAGGGACCCGCCGCCCGACGGCAGCCAAGCCCCTGCGTTTCCGGATGGCGGCCGTCTCAGGCCATGGCGGAACGACGAGCGCTGTCGAGCGTCCACGCGCCACCGCCATTCGCGGCGATGAAGAGGAAGATAAAACAGTACAGGATCGCCGGCTCGCCCATATTCAGGGACGGCCAGAAGCCATAGGGCGTGTGGACCATGAAGTAGGCGATGGCCATTGTGCCCGAAGCAATGAATGCCGCGATGCGGGTCTGATAGCCGACGATCATCAGGATCGAGGTGATCACCTCGATGACACCGGCGATGATCATGATGGTCGGAAGCGGATAGGATACGCCCTGTACAGGACCCGGAAACTGAAGCAACTTCATCGTTGCGTGCTCGAGGAACAGAAGGGCCGCCATGATGCGCAGGGCCGTGAGGGCGTAAGGCGCCCATTTGCTGATATTGGTCATTGAGGTTCTCCAAAGAAGTTTTTGTCAGCGATTAGGCGGCGGAAGCCGCCTTCTTGAGCTCCATGTTTTCCTTCCAGAGCCTCATCGAAATTGCGAACACGCCATCGACGTAGTTCCGGTAGACCGTCATGCCGGCCGGATCGCGGCCCGTCTTGGCGGCAAAAAATTCAATGATGTCGTCGGATTCTGCGATGTAGCGGCCGGGCTCAAGCTGGGCGGCGGGAAAGCTCACCTTGTCGAGATGCGATTGAAGCTCCGCCCGGATCGTTTCCTCCTGCTCCGTGCCGGGCACGAAATTGCGGCTTTCGACTTCCGAGGCCAGTCCCGTTTCCAGAAGGAACAGGCGGACCTTGAGGCAGAAGGGGCAGTTTTCCTTGAGGTAGATGACCGGTTTGAAGGTTTCGCTGGTCATTGCGCGTCTCCATTTGATTGCGGGGCTGAGGGGGCGTGTCCGAAGCGGAAGCTCGATGCGGTGAGCCCGCCTCCGAAGTCTTTCTGGTGATAGGTGGTGGCGCCCGGTTCGTCCTCGGCGGCGCCGACCACCACCATCAGCGGGATGAGGTGGTCCTCGCGCGGATGAGCCGCGCGGGCAGCGGGCGCCAACTCCCATTCGATCAGCCGCTCGGTGCGCTTGTCGGATGGCGAATTGACCAGCGTCTCCTGGAGCCAGGCGTCGAAACGGCGGGACGGTTCGTATCCCCAGGTGCCGCGCATGGCCGACAGGTTGTGATAGCTGAGACCGCTACCGATAATCAGGACGCCTTCATCACGAAGGGGAGCGAGCGCCCGGCCGACATTGATGTGCAGTGCCGGATCGTAGCCCGCATCCAGCGAAAGCTGGACCACCGGAACATCCTCGTCCGGATAGAGTGGCTTCATGATGCTGAAGGTGCCGTGATCGTAGCCGCGCGTCGGATCAAGCGCCGCTTCGATAGCCCTTGCGCGCAGCAACCGCTGTACGCGATTGGCGAGGTCCGGCGAGCCCGGGGCTTTGTAGGTGATGTGATAGAGGTGCTCCGGAAAGCCGTGGTAGTCGTAGACCATGCCGGGCTCCACGCCCGAGGAATGGCAAAGCCCTTTTGCTCCCAGTGGCCCGAAACTACCAGGATCGCCTTCGGCTTGTCGCCGAGTTCGGCGCGCATGTCGATTAGCGACTTCTCCAGCACGTCGAACATACGGCGGAACTCGCCTGTCATGTATGGCCAGGGACCGCCGCCATGGCTGATGAAATAAGTCGGGAGTCGAGAATCGGTCACCGGATTATCCTTCACAACATACCGTGAATGCCGCGGCTCGTGGCGCCGTTGGAAAAGCGAGCCTCCGACGACGCCTGTTGAGGAAGAGTTTGATTTTTTCTCAGTCGTTGATCAATGTGACATTTATTGAAGAACTATTTCCTGGATGTTGATGATCGATGGATACGTTGACGAGCCTGCGGGTGTTCTGCACCGTTGCGGAACTGAAAAGCTTTACTTCTTCCGCCACTCGCCTCGGCATCTCGCCGGCTATGGCGAGCAAACATGTGATACAGCTCGAAAGCCGGCTGGGGACGCGCCTGCTCAACCGAACTAGCCGCCGTGTCAGCCTGACGGAAACTGGACGGCTCTACTTCAATCAGACCAGGCAGATGCTCGAAGGGTTGGACGAGGTGGAGGCGGCCATCGGCAATGTCATGGTGGCGCCCCGGGGCACACTCAAGCTGAGCGCGCCGGTATGGACGGCAAGCGCCTACTTTGCCGATATGCTGGCAGAATATAAACGGCGTTATCCCGACGTCTGCCTGGACGTGGATCTAAGCGGCCGGATCGTCAATCTGGTGGACGAAGGCTTCGACCTAGCCTTGCGGGCAACCACGCGCGATCGGCTGGATCCCGGCCTCGTCGCCCGCCCGCTGGCCGATGTCGAGTTCATCCTGCTGGCCTCGCCTGATTACCTGAAGCGAACGGGACGGCCGCGAAGTATCGCCGAACTCAATGGCCACGCGATGCTTCGCTACAGCGGCGTCAACCTGGGCGAGAGCATGTCGCTGGAAGGGCCCGAAGGCCGGCAGAACGTCACGTTCCGCAATGTGATGCTGAGCGACAACGAGACCGTCCTGTACCTCGCGGCCCTTCGGGGAATGGGTCTGGTGTTCCTGCCGAAATGGATGGTGGACGAGGATATTGTCGCCGGCCGGCTGGAGACGGTGCTTCCATTTGCGCTTGGCTTCAGCAGCACGCTTCACGCCGTCTACCCAAGCCGAAAATACCTTTCAGCAAAGGTCCGCACCTTCATCGACTTTATGACGGCGAACTTGCAGGGACTAGAAAAAACACCCTTACGCAGTTAGCCTATCCGAATTCACAGAAATACAGAAATCGCCGAATTTTGCCCCCCATAATCGCTTAACGCAGTTTCCGACGATCCTTAATCGCCACTTAGATTCTCCCTCGGTTGCTACCGACGCCACAAGCGCGAGTGCGCACCTACACCTACGACTGGCATCGAATATCGATGCGTCAAGATCGATTTGTGTGGCTCGTTATCACCGTTTTGGTAGATCACCCACCTTTCTGCTTGAAAATTCCACATCACGAAGCTGCGGCGCGTCCTATCGAATTAACAATTCCTATTGTGATTAATTTTGTTTCAACGGGACGCTGGGACGTGTATTGTCCCCTCATTGAGCGTGCGAGACATCAAGCGAACGAGAATATAGGCGTGTGGTAGACTGCATGTCCGACTGCGCAATCGATTGCCAGGCCTGACGCGGATGCAACTACCGAAACTAACAGTCATAAATGCAGAAGAGCGCCCGTCATTCATCAGGCTTCTCGGTTCCCGCCGGTAGATTGCCACGATAAGCACTTGCGGCGCTAACAGAAGTACGCCGTCCGCTCGCTCGCAAGACGGTAGCGATAAGGGGAGCGGCTGCCACTTCCTCGACGCTGCGCCAGGTCGCACACACTCGATTCGCGAACCTAAATTGTTTGGTTTTGTAAGGGACCATTATGCTCACGACTTCGAATGAATTGCCCTTAACGTCACCGACTAGAGCAGTCATGACCGACGATCCAGCCGAAATCCTCTCATTGGCGGCTTCTTGGCTGCGAGAAGGAGACGTTGCTCTAGCAACGCTTATCGAAATCCGCGGTGGTTCCGCCCGGTCGCTAGGGTCCCAGATCGCCGTTGCCTCAGACGGCCGCTTTTGCGGCTACATATCGGGCGGTTGTGTGGAAGCAGCGGTCGCTTTTGAAGCAATGCTGGCTATATCACAAGGTCGGGACCGTATGATAACGCTTGGCGAAGGTTCGCCCTACTTTGACATCGTACTACCGTGCGGTGGCGGCATCAAAGTTGCGATTCACCTCCTGCGAGGAATGGGCGAGATACAATGCACTCTGGAGCGCCTCACAAAAAGGGTTCCGACAGCACTCAGTTACTCTCCGGGCTCCCAGACCCTCACGGTTGCCGATCCGCCGGCCATATCTGGGTGGGACGGAGAAAGTTTTCTAGTTAAGTACGTCCCGTCGCGCCGGATCGCCCTGTCTGGAAACGGGATCGAAGCTGAAACACTTTCTCGGATTGCAGCAGCATGCTCTTATGATGTCGTTTCCATTGTTGATGCCGGCCGCGACTTAGAAGGCTTGCTTGACAACTTCACCGCCGTTGTCTTGCTTCACCATGATCTCGAGCGTGAACGTCCAATCCTCCGCGTTGCTTTAAGATCTAGCGCATTTTATATCGGTGCTCTAGGGAGTGCCCGTACACACCAGAAACGTCTGGAACGACTGCGAGATGACGGGGTGGAAGACTCCGAGCTCGAGCGCATCAGGGCACCGATTGGAATGTTTGGGCCAGCAAGAGAGGCAAACTCACTGGCTCTTTCCATCCTTGCAGACATAGCGGCTAGACAAATAATTGCGGATAAATAGCTACCTTTCGCTGTTTCGACGTCGAGATATCCCGTTGTTCTGAGGTGGCCCGATTATGTCAGTGCATCGGACCGCCTGCCTTAATGTGCTCCGGCGTGCAAATTTGGTTCTGACTCGAATTGGTTGATTTTGAAGATTCAGGTGGCTTTGGTTTTCAAAGGGGGATCAGTGCCATACGCGCTCGGTTTCGCCTTTCCATTCTCACCCCGCCCGGTTTGGCGGCAGAACAGGTTTGTAGACGTCTCTCCCAGACCCTGACCTGTATTGCTCAAGTCTGGCCAGCATCCGAAAACGAAGCCCTCATGCCCTGGAACTTCGTATGCACCGCCTACATTATCGGCGGCGGTTGCAGTAAAGGACCTGCAATCAGGAAGTAATACGCCGCCTCGCTGACCTCGACTCTTTGGCCTTCCCAAAGCGCGGTGAATCTGAATCTCTGGTGCAAACCGGAGGTCTGCGATGCGATCAGGGATTTCGTTACGGGCGGATTTTGCTGGGGCCGACCTGCAGCGACTGGCGCGGCAGACGAAGGACGCAGCTCAGGCACGACGTTTGTTGGCACTGGCCTTGATCTACGATGGAGGCTCGCGTTCCGATGCCGCCCGCCTCGGCAATGTGACGCTCCAGATTGTCCGGGACTGGGTCATGCGCTTCAACGAGCGCGGCCCCCAAGGCCTGATCAATGGCAAAGCTCCTGGTCAGCAGTCGCGGTTGAACGATCAGCAGCGTGCGGCCTTGGCGCAGGCCATCGAGCGTGGGCCAACACCCTATCTCGACGGCGTTGTTCGCTGGCGTCTGTGCGATCTGGCGCAATGGCTTTGGGAAGAGTTTCGTGTTTCGGTGAGCGAGCAAACGCTGAGCCGTGAAGTCCTGACCATGGGCTATCGCAAGCTGGCTGTCCGGCCCAAGCATCACGCTCAAAACCCTCAAGCCATTGAGGATTTTAAAAAAGTTCCCTGCCGCAGTGGCAGAGATTGCCGCTGGAGCGGCCCGAGGAAAACGCATAGAGATTTGGTTCGAGGATGAGGCCCGTATCGGGCAGAAGAACAAGATCGAGCGCCGTTGGGCCAAGCGTGGAACACGGCCTTCAGCACCGCACGATCAGCGCACAAGGTCGGCCTACATCTTCGGCGCAATCTGCCCGAAGCTCGGCAAGGCGGCGGCGCTGGTCATGCCATGGTGCGACACCTACGCAATGACCCAGCATCTGGCCGAAATCGCCCGTCACGTCGATGACGACGCGCACGCGATCCTCATCATGGATCAGGCAGGCTGGCACATGTCCAACAATCTCGTCGTGCCCGAAAACATCACCATTCTGCCTTTGCCGCCGAAATCGCCGGAGCTGAACCCGGTCGAAAACCTCTGGCATTTCATGCGCGACAACTGGCTATCAAACCGCGTGTTCAAATCATACGACGACATCGTCGATCACTGCTGCGATGCCTGGCGCTGCCGCATCGCTTTTCACCGTGGCTTGGACGTATCACACCGGCCATGCCACGGCACGTGAAGAGAGCGATCGAGTTCATGATCGCCAACATTGCGGAGCCTTTGACGCTTGATAAAATTGCCGCCGTAAGCGGAGTGAGTGAGAGGGCCCTTCAGATGGGCTTTCGGCAATTTAAAATGACGACGCCGATGGCCTATCTGCGATATCTGAGGCTTGAGGCCATGCATCAGGATCTCAAAGGTGGTCAACCCGGCATGGAACTGAAGGAGGTTGGCTTAAGGTGGGGGTTCCTCCACATGGGACGCATGGCAGCCGAATATCGCAGCCGATATGGCGAACTACCCTCAGAAACCTATAAACGAGCTCACGGAATGAATCACTGAACCGCTTCATCTTAGCGAGAAGTGTGCAAACGCGGCAACGCGCAGGGCCGCAACAGTGGTTTGCTGCACTATTGGGCGGAGAACTGCTCAATGAGCCACCGACCCGCCGGTCCGAGTGCACGGCCATTCTGATGTGCAATGACGAGGGGAAAGCCAGGCATTCTGGCGGATCCCTCCCAACGGTCAAGTTCCAATTCCACTAGTCGACCTGCGGCAATATCGTCTACGACAACAGACTTCGGCATAGATCCCCATCCGACCCCTTCCAAGATCAGTCTGTGCTTCGTTTGAACATCGCTAACGCGCCAGTGATTGACCGCGTGAACCCCGTAGTCGCGCCCCTTATCCGTTCCAAGCGCGGTGCCCAATACCAGTTGTGTGCAGTCAAGCAACATCGCCGCATTCAACTTTCCTCTGATCTTGCCTAGTGGATGGCCGGGTGCTGCAACCGCAATAAGGTCGACCCATCCGCATTGATGCCGCTGCAACTCCTTCGATAGTGGTTCATGCTCAGTCAGTAGTCCGATATCGGCGCTACCTTGGCATAGAGCTTCGATGGCAACGGAAAAGGAGACCGTCGATAGATGGACGCAAACGCGCGGGAAGCGCGTGTTGAACGCACCAAGGATCCGGCCGACAGGAACCTCCGTCGCGTAAGGTACCATGACGAGCGAGATTTCTGCCTCCAACCCCTGAGCGATACCGTGGGCATGCTGGCGCCAGTCCGCAATGTCGTGCAGGATGCGCCTAGCTCTGGGGAGCAAAGCAATTCCGGCCTCAGTCAACGTTGGGCGGTATGTTGACCGGTCAAAGAGTGCAAGCCCGCTTTGCTCCTCAAGCTTCTGTATAGCGTAGGTGATCGCCGATTGCGCCCGGGACAACTGTCGTGCGGCGGCGGCGAAACTGCCTTTCTCGACAACTGTCACGAAGACCGTGAATTGATCGATCGTCAGGGCGTCCATGGTGACTATCCCTCTCGCCGAGTGGTGAAGCTATTTTTGTGCATGTCATTCCAATTTTTTGAACTAGATGCTCGAAATTTAACTCATTTTTTTGAAGGGTATTCACAGTTATATGTCGTTTCCCAAAGCTGCACGCGCCGCGCCAGAAGTCTCGCCAATACGATCGTAAGCGCGGGGCCATGCAGGCGGCCCCGGGAAAAAGGAGACAGTAGCAACTATGGCCAGCACCGACTACTTCGATCACAACACTGCTCCCATTCAAATAGGTCTGGTTACACTTAAAGTGCGAAATCTACCACTCGTCTCAACCTTCTATCAGGAGGCACTCGGGCTTGAAGTGTTGTCGACCGGACCGGGCCAAGCCCTCCTAGGCGTGGACGGCTTCGCACTCCTCAGGCTTTCCGGTGACCCTAGCCTTGCTCCCCATGATCAACGAAACGCCCGTCTTTACCATGTCGCTTTCGCTCTGCCGAGCAGCAGGGATCTTGCACGATGGCTTCTTCATGCGATTGAAAAGCGGGTGCCGCTGCAGGGCACCTCGGACCACCACACGCACGAGGCGATCTATCTTGCCGACCCGGAGGGCAATGGCATTGAAATTTATGCTGACCGCCCGATGGCGCATTGGCAGGCGCAGGATGGCACGATCCTGACGACCAGTACTCCTCTCGACATCAATGATCTATTGGCTGCAGCCAATCTGACTTCCTGGCAGGGGCTGCCTTCGGGCAGCGTTATCGGCCATGTCCATCTTCGGGTGGATCAAACAGGCAAAGCCGAGCATTTTTTCGGCAAGGTTCTTGGCTTTGAAGTGTCATTGCAACTCCAGGGAGCATCCTTCTTCGCGCGGGGTGGCTACCACCATCAAGTTGCCTGCAACAACTGGGGCGGGCAATCCTTTGCAGGGCATCGTCAGAAAATGACAGGTCTGGAAACCTTCGAGATCATTGTGCGGCACAAACAAGAACTCCCACGGATCGCCGAGCGGGCAGAAGCCTCAGGAATCTACGTCGAATGGAACGAGAGCACTCTTTCGCTGCGCGATCCCTGGGACACTACGATCGTTCTGAAGAGTAAGGAAGGAGCAGATGCGCCTCAATGCCAAGTGGTCGAAGGCTGAAAACGCGAAGGTGCCGACGGATAGAGGGGATTGGCCGCCGAGCCGAACCGCTACAACTTCTAAAATAGTTGCGTTTAGTCTTGTCCATGGGCGGCTCCCTTCGTTTGAGATCTTAACAACCTCACTCTGGCACATTTCGATGCCGTTCGGGGCCGTCCACCCCAACACATGAAGGATGTGCTGGTGGCCCCCCTGTCCTTTTCCTTCAGCACCTGGACCGTCGTCTCGTCACCATGGATCAGCGGTTGCGATCTGAGCCGCCGTTTCAGCGCGTCATAGATGCGAGAGTGATGCCTCTCGCTCGAGCCGATCACCCAGTGACCCAGAGCACCACGGCTGACAGGAACGCCGGCGCGCTCGAAGGCCTGCGCCAGACGGTAGGGCGGTGTGCCATCGACATATTTGTGGACCAGTGCAAATGCCAGCGTCGAGGCCGTGGCGATGCTGCCCGGCAAGGGCTGCGCGGGCATTGGCGCGAGAACGACAGGCGTGTTGATGCCGGTCCGGTCGCAATGGCGGCAGGCGTACTTGAACCGCACATTTTGCAGGACCTTGGCCTTCACCTCGATATGGAGCTGCTCGGTGACGGCCTCACCCATGCGATGCATCTGATGACGGCAGCAAGGGCAGGCCTTCTGGTCGTCGGCAAGGTCATACTCGACACGCTCGCGCGGCAGGTGTTCCGGCAGGGGCTTGCGGCCACGCTTCTTGCCCTCCGGTTTCTCGATCGTCGCAAAACCGGTTTCCGGCAGGTCGAGACCTCGCCATCTTCTCCGCTGGCGTCGTCTTCATCGGCAACCTGCTCGGCTTCATCGAAGAACATGCTTTTCGCTCTTCGGCGCAAAACGATGCAGCCGCGCCAGCTCCAACTCTTCCTCGAGCTTGACCACGCGGGCGCTGAGCGCTTCTTCCTCAGCTTTCAGCGCGGCGATTTCGGCAGCATTTGCCGCCAACTGCGCCATCAGTTCTGCAACGCTTGGTTCGCCGGTTCGATTCATCGGATTCTTGAATCTGAACCGCACCACCGCGTCAACCGCAGAAGTTCAGAGTCGTCAGCCGGCGATCTGATATTGCCGCACAGGGTTGCGCACCATGGCGTCGATATCGATGCCGTCGAGAATTCAGTGAAGCTGCTCAGTCGAAAGCGTCACCACCGCCGTCTCCCGGCATGGCCATCTGAACCGATCTTCGGTCAATCGCTTCAGGACCATCACAAAACCGGACCGATCGAAGAACAGGAGCTTCAGCCGGTCACGGCGGCGATTGCAAAAGGCAAAGACCGCAGGCGCAAACGGGTCGAGCTCCATCGTCTCCTGCACTAGGACCGCAAGGCTGTTGATGCCGGCGCGGAAGTCGATCGGTTCGCGGTGCAGGTAGACCTTGAGATCAGCGTCCAGTCTGAACATGGCCCAATGCTCCAATGACAGCCGTCAACCCATCCACATCTCTGCATTCCAGCGAAAGCTTCACGCCGTTTGGCAGCAATGCGCTGATTTCGGATAAACCTGACGGATGGCCCGTCTTCTCCAGTGATGCTCGTTGTTCTTCATCACACGTGACCGACATATCCAGCGAGCAGGTCCCGACAGGCAGGCTGCCGTCTACTGCCACGACCGGGATAAACGCCGAGCGTGGAGATACAGCCAGGGAGCCAGACTCCCTGGCCTCCTTGACACACTTGCGCAGTAGGTTGGCATTGATCCCATGCGTAAGCGCAAGGCCGGATATCGACACACCAGGTTCAAGGCAGGCCGCAACAAGCCGCGCCTTTGATCCTGGATCGTAGCGGCGTCGACCATCGCGCCCCACATGCCGCACACGCAGTTTCTGCTCTTCGTCACTCATATTTGGTGTCCACCTATTTTTAATGGACACTTCATGCGGCAGAGGCATCAACGAGAAAAGGCGCATGGAAATGAGCGCTTAGTGCGGCTGCAAAGCCGATGAAAGATAGTTGATGAAGGTTCAATACGGAGAAGAAGTGGCGAATCACTCTGACCCCGAGTCATGCGGGGCACATCGCGAGGTGTGCGTCGAAGCGTTGACAGTGGAAACCGGCAGGCCGGCCATTGAGCCGCGAAATGATCAATTCGGATGCCGACGCTGTTAAGCGAAGGAACGCGGATCGAGCTCACGCCTTCCAAGCTCGATCAGAACCTCGGGGCCTCCGCATCGTCGAGCTGCAAGCTAAACAGGAGACGATCGACATTCGTTCAGGAGAAGCTTCGCGCAAAGTTTGACGGATGCCGGAGGGTATTGATCGCAAACCCGGAGCCGTCAGAGAAAAGTCCACGCAACGCCGCAATCACAAGTCGATTCGGCTGCGAGCACTCGTTCCATGATTTTTCTGTGGCCTCCTTGACTAATCCGGGAAAACGCTGCCGCTGCCGACAGTTCCCGTACCCGAACCGAGGACAATCGTCGCTGCGCGACGAGACATGTCCACTGTGAGACGCAATCAGAACTTCGGCGGCGTCTGGCCGGCTTTGCGACAGGCCGCGATGACCGTATTGGCCATCAGCATGGCAATGGTCATCGGTCCGACGCCGCCCGGAACCGGCGTGATGACGCCGGCAACTTTGGCAACCTCGTCATAGGCGACGTCGCCGACGAGGCGCGACTTCCCCTCGCCCTTTTCCGAAGCCGGGATGCGGTTGATGCCGACATCGATGACGGTGGCTGCTGGCTTTACCCAATCCGCCTTGACCATTTCCGGGCGACCGACGGCGGCAACCAGGATATCGGCATTGCGGCAGACGCCGGCAAGGTCCTTGGTGCGCGAATGAGCGGTCGTGACAGTCGCATTGGCGGCAAGCAGCAGAGCCGACATCGGCTTGCCGAACAGGTTGGAGCGGCCGATCACCACCGCATTGAGACCGGACAGGTCCTCGCCATGGGTGCGGCGCACGAGGATCATCGCGCCGGCCGGCGTGCAGGAGACGAGACCGCCATCGAGATCGCCGGTCGCGACCTTGCCGGCATTGACGACATGCAGGCCGTCGACATCCTTTTCCGGCTTGATCGACTGAATGATCGGATCCGAATTCAAATGCCTGGGCAGCGGCAGCTGGACGAGGATGCCGTGGATGGTCTCGTCGGTGTTCAGCGTCTCCACGAGCGCGGCCAACTCTTCCTGCGTCGTATGTTCCGGCAGCGTATGCTGGATGGAGTTGAAACCGCATTCCTTCGACATGCGGCTCTTGGCGCCGACATAGGCGTGGCTTGCCGGATCATCGCCGACGATGACGACGGCGAGACCGGGCTTGACGCCGGCCTCGTTCTCCAGGGTCACCGTCGCGGCCTTCACAGCGTCAATCACGGAAGCGGCAACCTGCTTCCCATCGATAACTGGCATCCGATGTATATCCTTCGCTGACATCTCGCTTAGCTGAATTCGAGGCTCATGCGCACGAGATCGTCCCATAGACTTTCTGCAAAACCACGCAGAACGAGAAGCTCGAAACCATCATCCTCCATTCGCGTGACATGGGCAGCGATATGGCCAATGAGCGCCGTGGCCGACTGCCCGACGGGGAACGCGGCGTTCGACAGATCGATGGCCGTACCCTTGGCGAGGACATGGGCGGCCTGGGGCCCGCGCACGAGGATGCGCACGCGCCCATGGCTCTGGTCGATGACATCCGCCACCGGCCTCAGCTTTTCCGCGATTGCATCGAGATCCGCATAAGGCAGAGCCGTCGCACCCACGGCGAACCATTGGCCGACCGAGACGGAGCGAAGCGACAGGCCGGAGAGTGAAGCATCGCCGATAATCTCCGGCGAGCCGGTATCGGGACGCGCGAGGAGATGCAGGACCGTGCCCTCGGGAAGGGCTTCCAGACTGACACCGGTGCGCAGAACGGGCTTGCAATCGGCCAGGGCGGCGCGCTGCGTGACACGATAGGCTGACATCCAAATCCTCCCTCAATCAGGCGTGAAGCTTTTCATTGGCGGCATCGAAGGACACCGGATCGCAGATCCGGCCGGGCGTGAACTCGCCGCGCAGGCCGTTCCAGATCATAATTTCCTCGCCATGCCGTTCCGGCCCGCGGCGCACCAGCGCAAGGCCGATGGTAGAACCGACATGCGGTGAATAGCAGGTCGAGGTGACATAGCCTTGGTCGTTTTCCAGCGTGGGCGCGGCATTCTTGGCAAGGATGTGGGAACCAGTGCGGAAGCCCGCCGCGGGATCGAGCGGCACGATACCGACGAGCTGCGGCCGGTCCGGCGCATGCAGGCCCTCCCGCTCCAGCATCCGCTTGCCGATGAAGTCGGCCTTGGCGGCCGAGACCATGCGCGCGAAGCCGAGGTCCTTCGGCACCACCGTGCCGTTGATCTCGTTGTGGGTGACATGACCCTTCTCGATGCGCAGCACCGAGAGCGACTCGACGCCGTAAGGCTGGATGCCGTGTGCGGCGCCTGCCTGCATAATGGCGTCGGCAACGCTGTCGCCGTAGCCCGCCGGCACCGCCAGCTCATAGGCGAGCTCGCCGGAAAAGGAGATGCGGAACAGCCGTCCGCGTAGCTGCCCGCCGAAAAGCGAAACCTCGGCCGCGCCCAAGAACGGGAAGGCCTCGTTGGAAATATCCGTATCGACGATCGCCTGCAGGATCTGCCGCGACTTCGGGCCGGCAACGGCCATCTGCGCCCACTGGTCGGTGACGGAGGCGAGGCGCACGTCGAGATCGGGCCAGAGAGCCTGCGCACAGAACTCCAGATGGTTCATCACGCCGGCGGCATAGGCCGTCGTCGTCGTCATGAAGTATCGGTTTTCCTCCAGGCGGCTGGTCGTGCCGTCGTCATAGATCATGCCATCTTCGCGCAGCATGAGGCCATAACGCGCCTTGCCGACGGGCAGCTTGAGGAAGGCATTGCAATAGACGCGGTTGAGGAATTCAGCGGCATCCTTGCCGGTGATCTCGATCTTGCCGAGCATCGAGACGTCGCAGATGCCGGCATTCTTGCGGACGTTCAGGACTTCCCGGTCGACGCTTTCGCGCCAGGTCGTCTCGCCATCGCGCGGGAACCACGACGAGCGATACCACAGGCCGGTCTCGACGAATGTCGCGCCGTTCCGGCTTGCCCAGCCATGCAGCGGCGACTTGCGCACCGGCTGGAAATGCTTGCCGTGCGAAGGCCCGGTCAGCGCGCCGAACGAGACAGGCGTGTAGAAGGGGCGGAAGGTCGTCGTCCCTACTTCTGCGGGTGATACGCCGCGCGCTTGGGCCAGAAGCGCGATCGCATTGACATTCGACAGCTTGCCCTGGTCCGTCGCCATGCCGTTCGTCGTGTAGCGCTTGGCAAGTTCCACGTGACCGTAACCTTCGCGAACGGCAAGCCCGAGATCCTTGCGATGCACGTCGTTCTGATAATCGACGAAGGCCTTGCCGCGCACGCCGGGAATTGACCAGAGCGGCTTGGCGACTGCGCTCGGATCGTCGGCCACGGCCGGAACGGTCGTGCGCTTCGCGCTGTAGCCAAGAGCCTCGGCGCGCTCGGCGCCCTTGGCGAAACCATGCTGCAGGCAGGCGCCGAGCCCGTCGATATTGGCGGCAGCGCCGGTAAGTGTCAGGCCCTTGAGGTTGGACGGAGCCAGAAAAACGCTCGATGAGGCGTTCCATTCCGGCCTGCCGCCGCGATGGCAGGCAAGGCTGATGACAGGGTTGAAGCCGCCCGACATCGCTAGGGCATCGACGGCAAGCTTTTGCGTGCGTCCGGCGATCGTGACCGAAATCGACGACAGGCTCTTGCCGCCATGCGCATCCGACACCACGGCGCCCTTGATGATCTTCGCCGTGCCGGCATATCGGAAGCCAGCGCCTTCGGCCCTGCTGTCGATGATGACGACATCGCTCGCGCCGACGGCTTCGAGATCACGCGCCAGCGCATAGCCGCTGTCATTGGTCGTGAAGATCGCCACCTTCCTTCCGGGCGCGACAGCATAGCGGTTGAGATAGCTGCGCATGGCGCCCGCCATCATCACGCCGGGAATATCATTGCCGCCGAAGACGAGAGGCCGTTCCTCCGCACCGGTCGCCAGCAGCGCCTCCCTGGCGACGATGCGCCAGAGCCGCTCGACGGGAAGCCGCTCCAGAGGCGCCTGCACATGTTTCTGCACGCGTTCGACGGCACCGAAGACGTTGCCGTCGTACCAGCCGAAAACCGTGGTGCGCGGCATCACTGTGACGTTTGACAGCGAGGCGAGCTCCGCCAGCGCCGTCGCCACGAACTCCGTCGCACTTTCGTCACCGATACGGACCGTTTCCGACAACAGGCCGCCGCCGCAACGCGAATGCTCGTCGACGAGAATGACCCGCGCACCGGCGCGGCCGGCGGCAAGGGCAGCGGCAAGACCGGCCGCTCCCGCGCCGACGACGAGAAGGTCGCAGTGAATCCAAGCCTTTTCATAGCCGTCCGGATCCGCCTCGTAGCTTGCCCGCCCAAGACCGGCGGCGCGACGGATGAAGGGCTCGTACAGCTTCTCCCAGAGAGCTGCCGGCCACATGAAGGTCTTGTAGTAGAACCCCGCGCTGAGAAAGGGCGACAACAAGCTGTTGAAGGCGCCGATGTCGAAATCAAGCGACGGCCAGCGGTTTTGGCTACTCGCTTCCAGGCCGTCATAGAGTTCTTGCATGGTGGCCCGGGTGTTCGGCTCCGTGCGTCCACCCCGGCCGATCGTCATCAGCGCATTCGGCTCCGCGCTGCCCGCGGTGAGGATGCCGCGCGGACGATGATACTTGAAGCTGCGGCCGACAAGGAGACGACCGTTTGCAAGCAGCGCCGAGGCGAGGCTGTCACCCGAAAATCCGCTCAGCGCCTTGCCGTCGAAGGCGAAGGAAAGCGGTCTGGAACGGTCGATGAGACCGCCGGAAGAAAGACGAAAGGGCGTCATGGGATCACCTCGCCGCGATGGCCGGCGGCGTCACTGGTCGTGTAAATTTCATGGGTTGCGGTATCGCGCTCGATCACCAGCCAGCGGCGGCAACCGGATGTGTGATGCCAGTATTCGCGATAGGCGCCGCGCGGGTTGTCACGCAGATAGACGAAATCGAACCAGACCTCCTGGGACGCATCCGCGGCGGGGCGCGGCAACGCGGCGCCCTTGACGGTGAACTCTTCCTTCGGGCGTGGTCCGCAATGCGGGCAGGTGACGAGGCTGGCCATTTCGGTGTCCTTGGTCGGGCAAACTAGTGAAGGTTCGGCTGGGCGCCCTGGCCCTTCTCATCGATGAGATAGCCGCGCTCGAACCGGTCGAGACGCATCTGCCGGGTCGTGGCGTGCGAAACGTCTTTCGCGATGAGATGGGCAAAGCAGAAGCCGGAGGCAGGCGTCGCCTTGAAGCCGCCGTAGCACCAGCCGGCATTCAGATAGAGATTGTCGGTCGGCGTCTTGTCGATGATCGGCGTGCCGTCCATCGACATGTCCATGATGCCGCCCCAGGAGCGCAGCACGCGAATGCGCGACAGCGCGGGGATCATCGCCTTTCCGGCTTCCGCGACATGCTCGACGGTCGCGAGATTGCCGCGCTGGGCATAGGAATTGTAGCCGTCGATGTCGCCGCCGAAGACCAGCCCGCCCTTGTCTGACTGGGAAACGTAGAAATGGCCGGCACCGAAGGTCACGACGCAATCGACGAACGGCTTCAGCCCCTCAGAAACGAATGCTTGCAGGACATGGCTTTCGATCGGCAGCTTCATGTCCGCCATCTGGGCGACGCGCGAGGAATTGCCGGCCGCCGCAAGGCCGAGCTTGCCGCAACCGATGAAGCCGCGCGTCGTCTCGACGCCGGTGACGCGGCCGTTCTCACGGCGAATGCCCGTCACCTCGCAGTTCTGGATGATATCGACGCCGCGGCTATCGGCTCCGCGCGCATAGCCCCAGGCAACGCCGTCGTGGCGCACCGTGCCGCCGCGGCGCTGGATCAGGCCGCCCTGGATCGGGAAGCGGGCATTGTCGAAATCGAGGAAGGGCAGCATCGCCTTGATCGCCGCACGGTCGAGCAGTTCGGCATCCACCCCGTGCAGGCGCATCGCGTTGCCGCGCCGTGTATAGGCGTCGCGCTGGGCGTCGGAATGGTAGAGATTGACGACACCGCGCTGGGACACCATGGCGTTGAAATTGAAATCCTGCTCCAGCCCCTCCCAGAGCTTCATCGAAAATTCATAGAAGGGATTGTTGCCTTCGAGCAGGTAGTTCGAACGGATGATCGTCGTGTTGCGGCCGACATTGCCGGACCCGATATAGCCCTTTTCAAGCACGGCGACATTGGTGATGCCGAACTCCTTGGCAAGATAATAGGCCGTTGCCAGACCGTGACCACCACCGCCCACGATGATGACGTCATAGCGGGCTTTGGGTTGCGGGTCGCGCCAGGCGGGGCGCCAGGAACGATTGCCCGTCAGTCCGTTCAGGAGAATGGATAAAGCAGAATAGCGCATGGTCAGGCCTCGACGATCACAGGTCCGAGCCTAGTCGCCGTTTAGACGGCAGACTTTCAAAAATAGGACGCCATGATATAGATTTGGGCCATGACTGCGTTTGACACGAGAAAAACCCAGAGGATCGGATTTCTGCTCGTGCAGAATTTCGCCCTGATGTCCTATGCCTCCGCCGTGGAGCCCCTGCGGGCGGCAAATCTCATTGCCGGCCTCGATCTCTACAGCGCGCTACCCCTGTCTCTTCATGGCAGACCGGTTGCGAGTTCTTCAGGCCTGACCGTCGAATGCACGGAACTGACCGCGCTCGGCGAAACCTGCCACACGGTCTTCGTCTGCGCAGGCGGTAATCCCAAGGACTGGAGCACCGTCGAGGATGCCCATCCGGTCCTGCGGCGCCTTGCGCGAAAAGGCGTTCGCATCGGCGGCATATCGAGCGGCGCCTATGTTCTTGCGGCTGCGGGCCTGCTCGACAACCGCGACTTCACCATCCACTGGGAACATGCCGGCCTGTTGAAGGAGGCCTTTCCCGCCCTCGCACCACGCCAGGCCCGATACGTGATCGACGGCGACCGTGTCACCTGCGCCGGCGGCGTCGCGCCGCTCGATCTCATGCACGCCATGATCAGCGAACGTATGGGCGCGCATTTTTCCCGGCGCGTCAGCGACTGGTATCTGCATACGGCGGTGGCCGAACCCGGCGCTCCGCAGCGCGGGTCCCTGCCCGAACGGTTCGGCACGCACCATCCTGCGCTTCTGGCCGTCCTGGAGAAAATGGAAGCGACGATCGAAATGCCGCTCGATCGTGCAGCCATGGCAAAGCTTGCCGGCGTCAGTGTCCGTCATCTCGACCGCCTGTTTGCCGAGCATATGGCGGGCGGCTTCCTGGAAACCTACCGCAACATCCGTCTCGACCATGCCCGGCGCCTGCTGGAGCAAAGCCCGCTTTCCGTGGCGGAAATCGCCTTCGCCACGGGTTTTTCGGGGGCCGCGCATCTGTCGACCGCCTTCAAGACGCGGTTTGGCCAGACACCGACGGCGCTGCGCACGAGATTTTCCTACGAGTGAGCGATATTTTCCTGTAGGGAATGTTTTTACCATGAAGAGCGGGTGGGCCATGGCCAGCGGCAAGCAGATCTCCAAGAAGGCGCAGAACGCCCTTTCCCAGAACCCGCACGCGGTGCGCGAGCCGCGCGAGAAGAACCTTGAAATGGCGATCGGGCACGAGGTCCGGGCCTATCGCAAGAAGCTCGGCATTACCGGCGCCGATCTCGCCGCCGCGACCGGCATGTCGGTCGGCGCGCTCTCGAAGATAGAGAACGGCAACGTCTCGCCATCGCTGACAACCCTGCAGTCCCTCTCCAAGGCCCTTGGCGTCCCGCTCACGGCGTTCTTCCGGCGCTTCGAGGAACCGCGCAACGCGACCTTCGTCAAGGCGGGTGAGGGCGTGAAGATCGAGCGCCGCGGCACGCGCGCCGGCCACCAGTACAGCCTGCTCGGTCATATCGACAACAATTCGAGCGGCGTGACGGTGGAACCCTATCTCATCACGCTCACGGCCGAGTCGGACATCTTTCCGACCTTCCAGCACGAGGGCATGGAATTCCTCTACATGCTCGACGGCGTCGTGGTTTACCGCCATGGCGACCAACTGTTCAAGATGGAGGCGGGCGACAGCCTGTTCTTCGACGCGGATGCACCGCACGGCCCCCAGGAACTGGTGAAGCTTCCGGCGCGCTATCTCTCCATCATCAGCTATCCGAAACAGGGCAGCAGTCCCGGCTAAAGTTGCCTCACACGAAATTTTTATTCCTATCAGTTGATTGATCGAAAGCCCCATGGTAGCCATTTGTCACAGCGACAAATGGAGGCACCTATGTGTGGCATTGTTGGATTGTTCCTCAAAGACAAGAGCCTCGAACCGCAGCTCGGAACGCTGCTGTCCGACATGTTGATCACGATGACCGATCGCGGCCCGGATTCGGCCGGCATTGCGATTTACGGATCACCGGCTGACGGAAAAGCGAAGGTCACCCTGCAGTCGGCAAAGCCCGAGGTCGATTTCCGCGGGCTCGACAAGGATCTCGCCGCCGCCGGCATCGACGCCAGCGTGACCGTCAAGAGTACCCACGCCGTCGTCGAGATCGCCGCCGGCGCCATCGCGGCAACCCGCGCGGCCATCGCCTCGATCCGGCCGGATATCCGGGTCATGGGCTCGGGCGACAGCGTCGAGATCTACAAGGAAACCGGCCTTCCCAAGGATGTCGTGGCGCGCTTTGACGTGCGCTCGATGGGCGGCACGCACGGCATCGGCCATACCCGCATGGCCACCGAAAGCGCCGTGACGACGCTGGGCGCGCATCCGTTCTCGACGGGCGCCGACCAGTGCCTCGTCCACAACGGATCCCTGTCCAACCACAACAACCTGCGCCGCGAGCTCATCCGCGAAGGCATGACCTTCGAGACGCAGAACGACACCGAAGTGGCGGCCGCCTATCTCACGGCGGAGATGGCCAAGGGCAAGGATCTCGGTCAGGCGCTGGAAGGCGCGCTTGATGATCTCGACGGCTTCTTCACCTTCGTCGTCGGCACGAAATCCGGCTTCGGCGTCGTGCGCGACCCGATCGCCTGCAAGCCCGCCGTGATGGCCGAGACGGACCAGTATGTCGCCTTCGGCTCGGAGTATCGCGCGCTCGTCAACCTGCCGGGCATCGAGGATGCACGCGTCTGGGAGCCCGAGCCGTCGACCGTCTACTTCTGGGACCACGAAAAAGCTGCGTGACCGGCCAAACGAGAAAGCCCTGCAATGCCTGTATTTGACCTTTCCAAAACGCCCTTGCGCGAACTCAACAGCGCCCTCCATGCCCTTTCCAAGGGCGCCAACGACACCGCGATCGAGGTCGTCAATCCGCGCGGCAGCCATGCGGTTGCGGTCGGCATCGACAGTCCCGTCAGCGTCGAGGTCCGCGGTTCGGTCGGCTATTACTGCGCCGGCATGAACGACGGCGGCACCGTAACCGTCAAGGGTTCCGCCGGTCCCGGCGTCGCCGAGAACATGATGTCGGGCACCGTCGTCATCGAAGGCGACGCCAGCCAGTATGCCGGCGCCACCGGCCGCGGCGGCCTGCTCGTCATCAAGGGCAATGCCGCCTCGCGTTGCGGCATCTCGATGAAGGGCATCGATATCGTCGTGCATGGCAATATCGGCCACATGTCCGCCTTCATGGGGCAGTCCGGCCATCTCATTGTGCTCGGCGATGCCGGTGATGCGCTCGGGGACTCTCTCTACGAGGCGAAACTTTTCGTGCGCGGCACGGTCAAGAGCCTTGGCGCGGACTGCATCGAGAAGGAACTGCGGCCGGAACATCTGGAGAAGCTCGCCGAGCTTCTCGAAAAGGCCGGCGTCACCGGCGTCAAGCCGGAGGAGTTCAAGCGCTACGGCTCGGCCCGCACGCTCTACAATTTCAACATCGACAACGCTGACGCGTACTAAGGCAGGGACAGACCGATGAGCTATCACAACCCCTATACCCCGCCGCGCAAGTCAGCGACCTTTGACGACTATACGCTCGCTGAAATCCGCCGTGCGGCGGCGACCGGCATCTACGATATTCGCGGCGCCGGCACCAAGCGCAAGGTGCCGCATTTCGACGACCTTTTGTTCCTCGGGGCCTCGATCTCCCGCTATCCGCTCGAAGGCTATCGCGAGAAATGCGACACGACTGTCGTGCTCGGCTCGCGTTTTGCCAAAAAGCCGATCACGCTGAAGACACCGATCACCATTGCCGGCATGAGTTTTGGCGCGTTGTCCGGCAATGCCAAGGAGGCGCTCGGGCGCGGCGCGACGATCGCCGGCACCTCGACCACCACCGGCGACGGCGGCATGACGGACGAGGAGCGCGGCCATAGCCAGACGCTCGTCTACCAGTACCTGCCGTCGCGCTACGGCATGAACCCGAAGGACCTGCGTCGGGCGGACGCGATCGAGGTCGTCGTCGGCCAGGGCGCGAAACCGGGCGGCGGCGGCATGCTGCTCGGCCAGAAGATTTCCGACCGCGTCGCCAACATGCGCAACCTGCCGAAGGGCATCGACCAGCGCTCCGCCTGCCGCCACCCCGACTGGACCGGCCCGGACGACCTGGAAATCAAGATCCTCGAACTGCGCGAGATCACCGACTGGGAAAAGCCGATCTACGTGAAGGTCGGCGGTGCACGCCCCTATTATGACACCGCGCTTGCGGTCAAGGCCGGTGCCGATGTGGTCGTGCTCGACGGCATGCAAGGGGGCACCGCGGCAACGCAGGACGTCTTCATCGAGAATGTCGGCATGCCGACGCTCGCCTGCATCCGCCCGGCCGTCCAGGCGCTGCAGGATCTCGGCATGCACCGCAAGGTGCAACTGATCATCTCGGGCGGCATCCGGTCCGGCGCCGACGTCGCCAAGGCCCTGGCGCTCGGCGCCGATGCGGTCGCCATCGGCACGGCGGCGCTGGTTGCCATCGGCGACAACGATCCGCACTGGGAAGACGAATACCAGAAGCTCGGCACTACCGCCGGCGCCTACGACGACTGGCACGAGGGCAAGGACCCCGCCGGCATCACCACGCAGGACCCTGAACTCGCCAAGCGGCTTGATCCGGTCGCCGCCGGCCGCCGCCTTGCCAACTATCTCAAGGTGATGACGCTGGAAGCGCAAACCATCGCGCGCGCCTGCGGCAAGAACCATCTGCACAACCTGGAGCCGGAAGACCTCGTGGCGCTGACCATCGAGGCGTCCGCCATGGCGCAGGTGCCGCTCGCCGGCACCAGCTGGATCCCCGGCAAGGGAGGCTTCTGACGTAAAATGCCACGCCGGCCGCCGCCTGAAACTCCCAAGCCGGGCAGCGGCCGTTTCCATGAAAAAGTGTCTGATAAATCCAAAAGGGGAACACAGTGACACTCGATCTTGCCACCTACGCCAAGGACCGCGGCGTGAAATATTTCATGATCAGCTATACCGATCTCTTCGGCAGCCAGCGGGCCAAGCTCGTGCCGGCCGAAGCTATCGCCGACATGCAACAAGAGGGCGCGGGCTTCGCCGGTTTTGCGACCTGGCTCGACCTGACACCCGCCCATCCCGATCTCTTCGCCGTACCGGATCCGTCGTCGGTCATCCAGCTACCCTGGAAGAAGGACGTTGCATGGGTTGCAGCCGATTGCGTGATGGACGGCGAGCCGGTCGAGCAGGCGCCGCGTGTCGTGCTCAAGAGGCTCGTTGCGGAAGCCGCCGAGGCAGGTCTTCGCGTCAAGACCGGTGTGGAACCCGAGTTCTTTCTGATTTCACCCGACGGATCGATGATTTCCGACGAATTCGATACCGCCGAAAAACCCTGCTATGACCAGCAAGCGGTGATGCGGCGCTACGACGTCATCGCCGAGATCTGCGGTTATATGCTGGAGCTCGGCTGGAAGCCCTACCAGAACGACCACGAGGATGCGAACGGCCAGTTCGAGATGAACTGGGAATATGACGACGTGCTCCAGACCGCCGACAAACATTCCTTCTTCAAGTTCAT
This sequence comes from Shinella sp. G-2, assembly GCF_050172695.1. Lineage (NCBI taxonomy): Bacteria > Pseudomonadati > Pseudomonadota > Alphaproteobacteria > Hyphomicrobiales > Rhizobiaceae > Shinella > Shinella sp. G-2. The sequence goes on from NZ_JBBEYH010000020.1 coordinate 66,737, forward strand.
GGTTAAGTCGGTCGCCGAAAAGCACGGCCTTCGCGCGACGTTCATGCCCAAACCGTTTCAGGGCAAGACCGGCAACGGATGCCACGCTCATATTTCCGTCTGGGATCTCGATGGCAAAGTGAATGCCTTTGCCGACAAGGCCATGCCGTTCGGGCTGTCGGCCAAAGGAAAGACCTTCCTCGGCGGCATCATGAAACATGCCTCGGCGCTGGCGGCGATCACCAATCCGACCGTCAACTCCTACAAACGCATCAACGCACCACGCACGATTTCCGGCGCGACCTGGGCGCCGAACACCGTCACCTGGACCGGTAACAACCGCACGCATATGGTGCGCGTGCCCGGCCCCGGACGTTTCGAGCTGCGCCTGCCGGACGGGGCGGTAAACCCCTATCTCCTCCAGGCGATCATCATTGCTGCTGGCCTATCCGGCCTCCGTTCCAACGCCGATCCGGGGCCGCACCACGACATAGACATGTACCGTGACGGCCACACGGTCACGAATGCACCGAAGCTGCCGCTTAATCTGCTCGACGCTCTGCGCGAATACGAAAAGGACGAGGCGTTGCAGGCCGCACTCGGCACCGCGTTTTCCGCCGCCTACCTCAAGCTGAAGACGAGCGAGTGGAATACCTATTGTGCCCAATTCACGAGTTGGGAACACGCAACAACGCTCGATATCTAGTCCCCGTACCACCCTTGTGGCCGCTTTCCCCGCGTCGACTGGCGCGGGGATCTTTCACTCATCGTGAGGAGATCCGATTTGACGACCTTCGTCCTGACTGTCACCTGCCCGTCCACGCGCGGCATCGTAGCCGCGATTTCCGGTTTCCTAGCGGATATGGCGTGCAATATCGTCGACAGCTCACAGTTCGACGATCTCAACTCGGGCCGTTTCTTCATGCGGATCTCCTTCCTTTCGGAGGAGGGAAAAACGGAAGAGGACTTGCGCGAGGCACTGAAGCCGATTGTCGATCGGTTCTCGATGGAAACGGAGCTTTACAATCAGGAAACGCGCATGAAGGTGCTCCTGATGGTTTCCCGTTTCGGCCATTGCCTCAACGATCTCCTCTATCGCTCACGGATCGGTGCCCTGCCCATCGATCTCGTCGGCGTGGTCTCCAACCATCTCGATTACCAGAAAGTGGTGGTCAATCAGGACATTCCCTTCCACCATATTCCCGTGACGAAGGAGAACAAGCCGCAGGCGGAAGCAAGGATCATGGACATCGTGGAGTCGACCGGCACGGAACTCGTCGTGCTGGCGCGCTACATGCAAGTCCTGTCCGATCAGATGTGCCAGCGCATGTCGGGCCGGATCATCAACATCCACCACTCGTTCCTGCCGAGCTTCAAGGGCGCCAATCCCTACAAGCAGGCCTATCAGCGCGGCGTGAAGCTGATCGGTGCAACCGCGCATTATGTGACGGCGGATCTCGACGAAGGTCCGATCATCGAACAGGACACCGTGCGCGTCACCCACGCCCAGTCCGCGGAGGACTATGTATCGCTCGGACGCGACGTGGAGGCACAGGTCCTTGCCCGCGCCGTCCATGCCCACATCCATCACCGCGTGCTCTTGAACGGCAGCCGCACCGTCGTCTTCCCGCCGAGTCCGGGAAGTTTCGCGTCCGAGCGCATGGGCTGACTGTCAGGCCATGCGCAAGCGCGCGCGCCTGTAGGCCTCCGGTATGGACAAGGCCCACACGAACAGGCCGCCGGCATGGCGGCCTATGAAGGAATGTTCCGGCGTCGTCGTGAGATAGGACAGGATCGCGAACATCAGCACGAAAAGCGCAAAACAGAGGCCGCGGCGGGTTTCGCCCAGGAGCACGTGACCGCCGCCGGGCAAGAGTACGGCGGCCGCGAGTACGGAATACGGGTTGATGGCCTTGCGCATGTTCGTTCCTTCAGCCTGCCTGGCGAATTGTGCTGCCTGAGGCAAGCTCACGCAGATCGACGGCGACGCCAAGCGCCTTTTGCAGGCCGGACACCGCAATCGCCTGGATCGAGAACCGCGCCTGCCGCAACAGGAGATGCGATGCCGGCTCGCCCTGCGCGGCCTGAACGACGATCCTGACAAAATCGGCGTCGACGACCAGTTCCTTGACCGTCTTGTCGGCGGTGAAGCCGACGATACCGCGTCGCAATCCCTCCCAGCAGGCATCCTCCGACCCGGCATTGCCGCGCATGAGGGCTGGCACGTCCGATGGCGGCGGGGCGATCCAGTCCGTGAAATCATGCACGACGGAGTAGAACTCGGCGCCCGTCGGCCGTGCAAGAAGGCCAAGCGACGGCAGCGCGGGCAGATCCTGGAAGAGCGTCACGCGCAGCCACAATTGAGGAAGCCGGCGCGTGATCAGCGTGTCCGTGATCACCTCCAGCTTGACCGGCGTGCCGTCTGCCATGCGGCCGAGCACGATCGGGTGCCCGTCGGCCGCATGGGTGAAGCGCGCGTCGTCCAGAAGATCGCCCACCTGGTCGAGCAGGCCCCGTCTTTGCGTCATGCTCTTGCGTTGCTCCCGGCTTGCCACCCAGAGCACGCAAAAGCATCCGATGCACAGGATCACGATTGTCTGCCAGACCATGGAAGCCGCCTCCTGCTCAGCCTCAGTAGCCGTTCGGGCGCGGCCACGGCATGGTGAACTGATCCCCTCTGCGCACGAAGCGGTATCGGCGGAAATGGAACCAGAGGGAGGCGACGATGTAGAAGCCGATCATCGCGATAAGCTGCGTACCGTAGCCGAGGAACACCGCGAAATAGGCCGTCGAGCAGAGCAGGAACAGCACGATCGTCGGCAGCGGATGCAGCGGATGGACATAACCACGCTTGATGCTGCCCAGCGGCCATTTCTTGCGGAACATGACCATGTTGAACGTCATGAACGTGTATCCCAGCAGACCGGACAGGATCGAGAACGTCACGACCTGGTCGAGCGGCGCGCCAAGCGCGAAGATCAGCGCGATCGGGACGAGGAAGACGATCGAGCGGTAGGGCGTGCGATAGCGCGGATGGACGGCGCCGAACCAGATCGGCAGGTAGCGGTCGCGTCCCATCGAGAACCAGGCGCGGGACGCATCATTGATGCAGCCGTTCGCCGACGCAAGCGTCGAGAACATCGTGCCGATGAAGAGCAGCACCATGAGGCCGCTATTGCCCGTGACGCGTGCCGCGTCGAACAGCGGCGTACCGGCCTGGCCGAGATATTCCCAGGGAATGAGGCCGGAGCAGACATACCAGGTCATGGTCGCGGCGATCAGCAGCGTCATGATCCCGGCCATGGTGCCATAGGGCAGCGAACGCGCCGGCGAGCGCACTTCCTCGGCCGCCTGGCAGGTGCCTTCGATACCGAGATAGAACCAGAGGCCGAAATGCAGGGCGGCAACGATGCCCACCCAGCCGTAAGGCAGGGGATCCGTCGTCACGGCCGAGAAATCGAGCGGCACCTGCGAGCCGCCGAACTGGACGACCAGGAACAGAGCGACGATCGCAAGGAAGGCGATGGCGGTGATAACGAGATTGAACGTCAAGGTCGCCAGAACGCCCCGGTAGTTCAACCAGGCAAGGAACATGATGGACAGCACGATGAAGGGCTGCTGGCTGAGCCCGCTATGCCCCTGCAGGCCGGCAACCGTATCGAGAAGGAAGCCGATCGTAATGGCATTGCCGGCCTCGAGCATCGTATAGGCCATGACGAGAAAGAGGCCGACATTGAAGGCCATGAGCGGCCCGACGATATGCTTGGCCTGCGCATACTGGCCGCCTGCCGCGGCAACCGTCGACGTCACCTCCGAATCGATCATGGCGACGCAGGTATAGAGAAGGCCGGCGACCCAGCAGGCGACCAGGCCGGCAATCATGCCGCCTTTGCCCACCGAAAAGTTCCAGCCCATATATTCACCAACGAGAACGATGCCCACGCCGAGCGCCCAGATATGGGCAGGGCCGAGAACGCGGAGCAGCTGCAGTCTTTCCGGTTGCCCGGCCGTCGCTGGAGATTTCGACATGCGCTTGTCCCTTTTAGATGACGTGCCGCTCTGCGGTGGCCTCGATTTCACCCTCGCGGGAGGATGTCAGCAGGTCGTTGTCGTAGGTAGTGTCGACGCGCGCCATATCGTAGAGCATGGCGATCGCGAACACGGCCGAGAGCGCCCAGGCGGCATATTCCAGGATGTTCCAGAGATCCATGTGCTCACCTTTTTCCGTTCGGGCCGAAGCGCTCGTCGATCACCTCGCGATACTCCTTGTCGGAAAGCCTCACGACGAGGAGGAAGTAGCCGATGACCAGCACCGCCATCACGATGAGCGCCGACCAGCTGAACGAATAGTCGAAGCGGGCCGTGATCATCTCGTTCACGCTGGCCGGATCGGTGTAGCCGAGGGCCGCCCATTGGGCCTGCTCGCCGGCATTCTGGCCGAGCGCTTCCCATGTCGGGTTCTCGATGGGCGCCGGCGTCTTCGCCGCACCCGCGAGGCCGAGATAGAGGGGAACGTAAAGGGCACCGACGGTCAGGACGAGAAGCGTCAGAACGTCGAAGATCTGCCCGGCGAGACCCTGTTGCGGCGGTTTATAGGCCATGATTAGCTCCTTCCCGGCGGCGGGCGCGCATTTCATCGAGGTGCCTTAGGTCCAGCCCGTAGATGAATTCCCTATCTTCGACATAGTGGCGAAGCATGGCGATAATGGCCGCGGAATTGAAAAGCAGAACCAGCGCGCAGAAGATCGAAAGGATGATGCGGATGGCCGGGATCGAAATGAAGGGCCATACCGTGAAAAGGGCAAACAACATCGTACACCAGAGCACGACGATAAAAGAAATAAGGCCGGCACGATCCCGCGCGTGCATTTTGTCGATGCGGCGGGAAAGGTGTATATCCACACCTTCGCTATGCGACACCATGCGCTCTCCTCCCCAGAAGAAATTGCCCCCCAGGCAACTTAGTTTCGCAGTGGGAATATGAACGGTTGCCGCGAGATGTCAAGCAAACCCGCGCTATTTTGCCGCACCAATCGTCAAAGCGTCATCCACGAGGCAATCACCAAAGCCATGGTGCCGGAACCTGGGGATCAGGCGCAGGGACCACCGGATGCGACGGCGCCAACAATGGCTGGCCCGGCGCGGGAGAGCGCAGGTCACGGCGGCTTGGCGGTCGGGTCAGAAATGGCACAGTCGCTCGAAAGCCATTTCTGGATATGAACCATGACAGAACCAGCGTTGTCGCGCTGCCACGGAGTTGACGCAAGACCTGGAACACGTGGAGCAGGCTGCCCGACCTCGATCGGCAGATCCCGGGCACCTTCGAACGTGTGGAGGTCCGGTGTGAAAGCCGGGACGGCACCTGCGGTCCCCCTCCGATTCCCAAGATGGCGCAGAGCCTGCAAAGCTCTATGTCGGTCTTCTGAGTTATCTCAAGTTCATCTGCCAGCTGATTGATAATTTTCGTGAACTCGCGATCTGGTCCAAATAGATCGCGACCATCTCTCGCACAACGGCGGGTAGGACCCTGGCCTCGTCGGCTAAGGCTTCCTCCAGCACTCTCACGCTTGCCGGCTTCAGATCGGAACGGTGGCCAGAATGAAATCGCGATAGGCCGGCTCGTTTGGAACCAATGGCCGACTTCATCTGAATGCGCACTCTGCCGGACCAGACATTGGTGGGCGCGGAAAGCGACGGCACAACCCTTCGTGGCGGCGCTTTTCCTGAAGAACCGCATGGATGGCCGTGGCGCCGCCTTCACGATCGCTTCGGCGTCTTAGCGGTCGTTCTCTGACGCTTGACCAAGGGTTTCACCTAGACGGCCGGAACCAACCGGACTCGTGCCCGTGTGCTGCGTCACTCGACCCCAATGATGCGACGTCGTGCACGCGTCCATAGCAACCACGCAAGCCTGCTAATCAGTCAGCAATACGATCAACGGCGACTTTGACAAGGCGCAATTGAAACCCGGCCGTGCAAACTTGGAAGTTACCCTTCACCGGGTCGATTGTCGGCATGCTCATCTCAGTCATGAATGTACCCTCCGATTGGTTCTGAACCGTCATGACCGCTGGGTGGGGCATCCACCGCCTCCGTTCAAATTGTGCGACAAGTAGCCATGGATGAAACGACCCAAGGCCTTGCTTATGCGCATCAAAACTCCTCCCAATCAGACGAAAGAGCAGCGTTGCCTTGGAACGAGGCATACAGTTTGGCTGAGAGCTGACGCGCCGGCGATGGAGCAGGACGTGATGTGGCCGCGACTCTGAGGCCTGTCCGGAAGCGCAAGCTGATCGACGGGATGCTGTTGGACTGGGGCATATCGATCCGACGGGCCTGCAAGGTCCTGAGGTTCGACACGTCGACCTACCACTACAAGTCCCGCCGCACCGGACAGGCCCACTCGAAAGACGCATCAAGGAGATTTGCGAGACACGCGTGCGGTATGGCTACCGGCGGGTCCATGTTCACTTGCGCCGCGATGGTGGGAAGATCAACATGAAGAACACACGCAGGATTACAGTGAGTTAGGCCTTCAGCTGCGTAACAAGCACCCCAAGCGCCAGGAAGGCAAAGCTCCGGGAAAATCGTCAGGAAGCCGCCGGCCCGAACGACGTCTGGGCGATGGACTTCGTCCACGACCTGCTCGCGACCGGCAAGAAGCTACGCATCCTCGCCGTGGTCGACACGCACTCGCGCTATTGCCCCGCAGCCGACGTCCGCTTCACCTACAGAGGCGAGCATGTGGTCCAGACCCTGGAGGGCATCTGCCGGAAGACCGGCTATCCGAAGACGATCAGGGTGGACAACGGCAGTGGGGGCTCAGGTCAAGGGTCAGCGCGTACCACCGAATTGGTCCCAGTTATTCGCTTCTCGTACCAAAGGTCGCTCGATCAAATAATTAATGTCGCCGATTGGCCTTTGGTCAATTTCTCGACCGAACCGATGTCCTGAATGAACCGCATCTGCGATTGTGCCTGGCGCATAGCAGTCGCCGACCGCATGGACGGTGAAGTTCAGCCGGTTGTCTGCAACTGTCTTTCGCAAATCACGAAGTAGACCGTCGTTCGGTGAGCGTAGACAGATCATTACCACCGTCGTGGCAGGCAACCGGATTTCTTTCCCGGTGTAGATGCAATGGGCTTCTACCTCGTCGGTGCCGACCTCGACTAGACGTCTAGCCGTGACGAGCTTCACACCCAAGCTGAGCAAAGCTTGGTGGACGACCTCGCGCTCGGACGTATATTTAAGTAACGGAGAGGGTTCTGGATCGGGGGTAAGGATCGTAACCTCCAGACCTTGCTTGGAGAGCTTTTCAGCGATAACTCCTCCTAGATAGTAGCCTTCATCATCATAGATAACAACCGGCCCTGTAATCGTCTGGCCCGCAAGGACGTCATCGGGAGTGATGACGTGTCCCTGGTCCCAACCCTTGACCGGAAAACGGTTTGCCTTGCCGATTCCGTCCCGGTCCCACCTTGCTCCAGTTGCGATGAGTATTGTTGAAAAGTCAAAATCGCCTACATCGGAACATTGAATTTCACTTCCGAGGTAGACATCGATATTTGGAAACTTGTTGATCTGACCGATTCGATAATCTGCTACGCGCCGATACGTTGATAAACCTGGTAGTGTCGATTCGAGCACCGATCGACCTCCAAGGAAAGTGTTTCTCTCAGAGAGCGCAACAGAATAGCCGCGCCGTCCAAGTGTTAGAGCCGCCTCAAGTCCTGCTGGACCCCCGCCAACAACAAGCACGCGTGCATCAGACCCCTTTCCCGGAACGCGTTCGGGATGCCAACCTCGCCGCCATTCTTCCCCCGTTGTTGGATTTTGCGTGCAACGGATCCCACCACCCATGTATTGCATGGACAGGCACGTATTGCAGCCTATGCATTCACGAATATCGTCGATACGACCTTCTTCAATCTTTTTCGGGAGAAAGGGATCTGCAATCGACGGGCGTGCCGCTCCGATCAGATCGACCAAACCCTTCTTGATGAGCGACACCATCCGATCTGGTGACGTATAACGCCCGACGGCAACCACGGGCTTAGATGTTACTTGTTTCACAAAGGCGGTAAACGGTTCCTGCCATCCCTCATCGGCGAATCGCGCGGTCATTACATCGAGATTGATGTTCTGAATGTTAACGTCCCAAAGGTCAGGCAGTTCGGCCAGCATTTCGACGACCCGTCGACCGTCTCCACTGCAGGTGTAGCCCGCATCGCCAAGGCCCTCATCAACACCAAAGCGGACCGCAACTGCACAGTCGGATCCAATTTCTTCTTTGGTATCCTCAATCAACTCACGCAACAGTCGGGCGCGATTGGCAATAACTCCACCGTATTCATCGGTTCGCCGATTGACACGTTCCGTGATAAAATCGCCGGGCAATCCCATCATGTGGCTCGCGTAGACGTACACGATGTCGAATCCGATTTCGCGTGCGCGCCGGGCAGCAGCGCGATGCCATCTTCTAACGTCGCTAATATCCTGCTTATCCATCTGCCGGACGACAGCCGGTACATCCATTGCAGGCCTGGGTGAGGCAGACATCGGGCGCTCTCGGGACATTCGGTTTCCGGCAAGCGCACCCTGATGGGTCAACTCGCACCCTGCAAGCGCCCCGTGCTTTTGAACCGCCTATACCATAAGCCGAAGTCCGGGCTTATCATCATCCGACCAAAGCCGCTCACCACCGCTCGGGGATGAATCCGAGGAAGGATGGATCATACACAATTCAGTGTTTACGACACCCCAACCGCCCTCTGCTTTGATTTCTCTGAACTTTGCTGTCGCGTGCGGAGAAAAAGTACCAAGCGCTGTACAGTGCGGAACTTGGTAGAAACGATTTTTTGTCGTCTTAGGTCCAATTTTTACGGGCTCAAAGAGTACGTCGTATCGCGGATCACGTGCCATGCAACCTCCCACGGTTTGCCGCTCAAATCAGCTGCATAAAACCCCACCGTTGCCGCGTGCATTAATAGGATCTGTCTGCAAATGAAGCCCGTCCCAGACGAGACAGGTATTTGAATGCCCCACCGCTTGACGCACCCTGCCCCGTGTAGTTGGCGCCATCACGGCTGACGCCAACTACACGCGTCCTCTAAGGTGAAGAGGACGCCCCGGCTGATGGAGATCACCACTCGATGGTAGGACACTCAATCGAGGTGGAGCCTTCGCTGTTGTCGAAGCAGCTGCGCCACCAGCCTAGCAATGTTGCGATAGCTTGCAACATATTTATTCTTAGTTTTATTTTTTGCGCAAGCTAGCTGAACTCAATACAAAAGAGCACAGAGAGCAACAATTCAACTAAACGTACGATATATAGAGATTTATTCGATATGTTTTTCCCTGGCGCCAATTCTATCTGCCAACGTGAAATCATCGATGATCGTGGTCATTCATCTTCGGAATAATTCTTCTGCTCGACAAGCCTCCATTTGTAATTGGCAATGGTTTCGCAGGGTATGGGTCAAATTTCAAACTCGTTTGATGCTGACAGCGACGGCGGGGAAAGTGCCGGAGCGCCCGCTGTTGGCAGCTGCACCTCTTACCCGGTAACAGATGCAAGGCTACCTGCCCAAGCATGGCGTTTGGCGCGACAACACTGCCTGCCTTTGCCCTGCAGAAATCTCTCCCCGAATCCGGCAACACGTTTATCGTGAGCGCGAAGAGCGGCCTACGTGACCGGGAGAGCATGTGTGGTAGATTTTCGCCTGCCTGTTTATAGTCCGGCGTTTCCAGCGCCGGTCAAATTGCGGCGAGGGCGGTTCAACGCTGGTTTCCTGGCTGTGCTAAGCTCAGCCGCCAGTGACGCTCATGTGGCGGGCAACGGCGGGTATGTTGCGGGTGCGGTCGATGATGAAGTCGTGGCCCTTGGGCTTGCGGGTGATCGCCTCTTCGATGACGCGCGATAGATATGCGTCGTCGTCGGAAGCCCTGAGCGCCGTCCGCAGGTCGGCGTCGTCATTCTGACCGAGGCACATGTAAAGCGTGCCGGTACACGTGAGGCGGACGCGGTTGCAGCTCTCGCAAAAATTATGGGTCATCGGCGTGATCAACCCAAGCCGCCCGCCGGTCTCAGAGACACTCAGATAACGGGCGGGGCCGCCGGTCTTGTAGGTGAGGTCCGAAAGGGTGAACTCGCGGGCGAGGCGATCACGCATTTCCGACAGTGGCAGGTAGTGGTCGGTGCGATTCTCGTCGATCTCTCCCATCGGCATGGTTTCGATCAGCGTCAGGTCCATTCCGCGCCCATGCGCCCAGCGCAGCATGTCGGGGATCTCGGTATCGTTGAAGCCCTTCAGCGCGACGGCGTTGATCTTGACCCTGATGCCGGCCGTCTGCGCCGCGTCGATGCCTTCCATCACCTTCGACAATTCGCCCCAGCGGGTGATCTGCCTGAACTTGTCGGGATTGAGCGTGTCGAGCGAGACATTGATGCGCCAAACGCCGCAATCGGCGAGTTCAGAGGCAAAGCGCGACAGCTGCGATCCGTTGGTGGTCAGGGTCAGTTCATCGAGAGTGCCCGAATGGACGTGCTTGCCAAGCTCGCGAACCAGCAACATGACATTCTTGCGCACCAGCGGTTCGCCGCCAGTCAGGCGCAGCTTGCGCACACCCTTGGCGATGAAGGCGGAACAGAGCCGGTTCAATTCCTCCAGCGTCAGAAGATCCTTCTTCGGCAGAAAGGTCATGTTTTCCGCCATGCAATAGGTGCAGCGGAAGTCGCAGCGATCCGTCACCGAAACCCTGAGATAGGTGACGGCGCGTCCGAACGGGTCGATCATCGGCGCTGTGGGATCAATCTGAGTGCCGACCTGGTCGATGGTGACGGTATCCAACGAAATTCTCCTGTTGAATTAATGTCGTGAGCGAAACGGGCGGCGTTAAAACCCGTGAACACATTCTTTCCGTCGAGGAAAGTGAAGGCAAAGAATTCCTTCCGCCAGGCATCTGCGATATTGCGCAACGATCGAATTGCGCCATTTTCATTGCCCTGTTACCGGGTTTTGCTTGATCTTGTCCAGTCGATGCCGGACAGCAGAAGCAAGAACTGTGCATCGAACCATTTGCGGCCGGACGAACTTCCACTCTTAGCCATTTTGTCGCAGGGATCATGCCTCACCTGCCCGGGAATGCGGCGCAACCGATCAAGCCGTTTCGCCGGGAGACAAAAACATGGGTCTGGAGGCCCATAGATCGCAACGCGCCGGCTAGGCGAAGTGCTCTCTCGTGCAATTGCGCGTAGGTGAGCGTCGCGGAGTCGGTATCGGTGGGCTTCCGACTGTTGCAGAGTAGCCTTTGATCGCCCAAAATGGGATATGTTTAATATTAGACACTCTGACGAAGGGGAACAGGCGCAGCGCTGACGAGCAATCGAAACGCACCGTTTCCCATCCTCGCAGCACAAGTTTGGTCGAAGGCCGCATCGACCGCCTCAAGACATTCCGATGTTGCGGCTTCTCGACTGGCGATCTAACGGTGACAAGGGCGCGAGAGAGCTTATTCGCGCTTCCACCCTGCCCGTCATCGATGTTGAGATCGGTGATGGCGCGCTTATCGATGTTGATACCCCACATGCCGTTGAAGCGGCAGGTGGCGTTTTGCGTAAATAACGAATAGCGGCTCTTTTTCAATGCGAACGGATGCAATCACTGACTTCAAAGTCGAGAGACGCCACCACGCTTTCCCACATAAATGAGCTCTTCCAGTAAACCTTCTTCGCCGGAGCTTGGAATACGAACTGTCGAGGCTGTGGAAAATTGTTTGCCTCGGTAGATATCCATCCCAATCACGTTAGGAACTCCAGCACGCGTCAGCGTCGGAGTTGACCCAATCGTCGGCCCACACTGGAGCCGGGCTTTCGGCAGCCGCCTGGGTGCCAAAGGGACGCAGGCCCGCAAGCGTCGACCTGCAATGCGTTTTGCAAACTTGCTATGAGTTATCTTGGCGACGCATCGGCGCGCTCAAAGACGTCGTTGGTTCGCGACGGAGAAAAGTGACGCTTTGGCGATATCGAGCTTCAATCCAACCTCCTTCGGCGTTGTGCGCGCCGATGCTACGGCGAGACGCACGCTGAAGCGCTTGCCAAAGCAATCGAACCAGCCAAGGGCATCCGCGCCGAGCAATTCTATGAAGGACAAGGTCGCCGGCAGGCTGCCCGGCGCGCCGCGATCAACGACGCTTATATCCTCGCAGCGCACGCCTAACACCGTTTCGGCCAGATTCGTAGCATTTTCAAATTTGTACTCGGAGACATCGATTTGGGTATTGTCCGTAACGAAGCTCGCCTCGCTATCCAGCCGGCCATTCAGGAAGTTCATGGAAGGTGACCCGACGAAGCCGGCGACGAACAGGCTGGCCGGTTTCTCATAAATGGCCTGCGGATGGGCGAATTGCTCGACCTGCCCCTTGTACATGACGGCCACACGGTCAGCCATGGTCATGGCCTCGATCTGGTCATGGGTGACATAGATCATAGTGGACTTTAGCTTTTCGTGGAGTTGCTTGAGTTCGACGCGGGTTTCGGCGCGCAGCTTGGCGTCTAGGTTTGAAAGCGGTTCATCGAACAGGCAGATCGATGAGGAACGCACCAGGGCCCTGCCGATCGCCACACGCTGGCGCTGTCCGCCCGACAGCTGGCCAGGCTTGCGCTCCAGCAGCGGTTCGATCTGCAAGAGCTTCGCCACCCAGTCAACCTTTTGCGCGATCTCAACCTTGGGGGTGCCGGAGATCTGCATGCCGAAGGAGAGGTTGCGCCGCACCGTCATGGCCGGGAAGAGAGCATAGGATTGGAACACCATTGCGAGGCCCCGCTCGCTAGGCTCCAGGCCGACGACGTCCCTGCCGTCAATGACGATCTGTCCGGCGTCGCAATCGTCCAGGCCGGCGATCACGTTGAGCAGCGTGGACTTGCCGCAGCCAGAAGGGCCGAGGATGACGACGAACTCGCCCTTCTCGATGTCCATGTCGACGGATTTGAGGATGTCGAGGCCGGCATAGGATTTCTTGATTTGGCGGAGGGAAATGCTGGACATGGATCAACCCTTGACGGCGCCGGCGGCGATGCCGCGGACGAAATAACGGCCGGAGAGGAAATAGACGACGAGCGTCGGTATGGCGGTGATGAGGGCGGCGGCCATGTTGACATTGGGATTGGCCGCGCCACGGGCATTATTGACGATGTTGGTCAGTTGCACCGTCATCGGCAGATTGTCGTTGCCGGCGAAGATCAGGCCGAGCAGATAGTCGTTCCAGATGCCGGTGAACTGCAGGATCGCCACCACAACGAGAATATTGGTCGAAATCGGCAGGATGATCGACCAGAAGGTGCGCAGGAAGCTGGCGCCTTCCATGCGGGCCGCCCGGCTGATTTCATCCGGCACGCCGACATAGAAATTGCGAAACAGCAGCGTCGTATAGGGCAGGCCATAGATGACATGCACGAAGACGATGCCGGCATAGGTGCGAAACAGCCCGATATTGCTGAGGATCTTCACCGTCGGATAGAGCATGGCCTGGTAGGGAATGAACAAGCCTACTGTCACCAGCAGCATTGTGATATTCGCATGGCGCGATTTCCATTGCGCCAGCGCGTAACCGTTCAGCGCTCCCGCCAGCGTCGAAATGATGACGGCGGGGATGGTGATCTTGATCGAGTTCCACACACCGGGGCGCACGCCTTCGCAATCGAGGCCGGTGCAGGCGCTCTTCCATGCGGTCACCCAGGCATCGAAGCTCGGTGCGAACGGAAGGGTCAGGAGGTTGCCCTGGCGGATCTCCTCGATCGGCTTCAGCGAATTCATCAACACGAGCAGCAGCGGCATGAGGAAGAAGATCGCAGAGACGACGAGGAAGGTATAAAGGCCGATGCGCGCGGCGCGTGGCGCGAACGGTTTGGACTGGGCCAGCGCGATCATGTACGCCTCCGGAATTCGCTGTAGAAATACGGCGCAAGCAGCAGCAGCGAGAGCAACAACATCATAATCGACGCTGCCGACGCGAGCCCTAGATTGACGCGGGCGAAATAGAAATCGACGGCGAATTTCGCGGGCATTTCAGTCGAAATGCCGGGACCGCCCTTGGTCATGGCGATAACGAGATCGTATCCGCGGATGACTTCCGACATCAGAAGCACGACGCAGGAGGCGATGACCGGACGCATGCCGGGAAAGATTACCTGGAGATAGGCCCGCCACAGCGGAATGCCCTCCATTCGGATCGCCTTCCACAGATCGGTGTCGATGCCGCGCAGGCCGGCGAGAACGATGACCATGATGAGACCGGCGGAATGCCAGATGCTGGCGATCACCAGCGTGTAGAGGGCGCGGTCGGGGCGCACCAGCCAGTCGAAGGTGAAGCTTTGCCAGCCGATGGAGTGCATCAGCGCCTGCAACCCGTTGGACGGATCGAGCAGCCAGCGCCAGGACAGGCCGGTGACGATCAGCGACACAGCCAGCGGATAGAGGAAAATGGTGCGGAACAACGATTCAGCGCTGATGCGGCGATCCGCCAGAACCGCCAGCAGCATGCCGAAGGCTAGCGTACCAACGATGTAGAGTACACCAAAAATCACCATGTTGACGCAGGAAACGAGCCAACGCTGGTTGGCGAATAGCTTTACGTATTGGCCAAAACCAATGATCTCGTAGCTCGGCACCAGTGTCGACCGCGTCATCGACATGTAAAACGTCCAGAAAATCGAGCCGTAAAAAAATATCGCGATAGCGGCGAAGAACACCGCCACGGTGATATCTGGCCTGAAGGCCTGCCGGTTGAGCCAGCTTCTCATTCCGAGGTCTCCCGAAACCCTCATGGGCGGCGAGGCGCCGCCCTTCTCAAATATTATTGGCTTTGGAGGATGCCACTCAGGGTCTCGATCGCCGCCTCAGTCGGCATCGTCGGGTCGGTCCAGAATTGCGTGGCGAGATCGGTCAACTGGCCGTTCAGGTCTCCCGCAAGGGCGACATAGGCGGAGTTGACCGCCTCCCCCGGCCTGGCGAGCATGGAGATCCCCTTGGCCGCACAAGCGTCAAGCGAACTGGTATCGACGTCGAGGCGGGACGGAACAGAACCCTTGGCCGCGGCGATCTTCGTTTGGACGACCGGGTCCATCACGGTTTCTGCCAGCAGCGTCTGGCCGTTGATGCGGTCCTCATCGCTGTTAACCGGGAAGGCGAAAATATCAACGATCACGGCATAAGCGGGCTTTTCGCTCGGCGTCAGGAAGCAGCCGAACTCCTTCCCGGCCGTCAGCCCGCCCGCGAGAAATTCGCCGCGCGCCCAGTCACCCATGAACTGCATGCCAGCCTTGCCGGTGATGACAAGATTGGTCGTGTCATTCCACGAACGGCCGGGACTTGCCGGATCAGCATAGGTCGAAACCTTGCGGTATAGCTCGAACGCCTTGGGCAGGATCGGAGATTTCAACGCCTGCGGATCGCGTTTGACGAACAGTTCGTTCCAATAGTCCGGTCCGCCCAGCGCAAGGATAAAATCGGTGAGGATCGAGACCTCTTGCCACGGCTCGCCGCCGACAGCAAAAGCGATGTAGCCGGCGGCTTTGAGCTTGTCTGCAGCCGCAAACATATCGTCAATGCTCTTCGGTTCTTCAAGCTTTAATTCATTGAACAGCGACTTGGAATACCAGATCCAGTTATCTGCGTGGATACCCACTGGCAAGGCGACCAGCTTGCCGTCTACATTGAGCTTGTCCCAGATCAGGGGTGCCATCAGCTTCTGCCAGCCGCCGGTTTCTGCCAGATCGTTGAAATCGCGAAGCTGGCCCGCTGCGGCAAGGTCGCGCAGTGCCGCGTTCGGCGTCATCAGGACGGCGGAGGGCGGCTCCCCGCCGGCGATACGGCTGGTGGCGGCAGCTATGGCAGAGTCGAAATCGGCCGACGGGCTGTCGATCCATTTGCCGCCCCGCGCTTTGTAAGCATCGGCGATGGCGTTCATCGCCTTGGATTCACTGGAGCTGGTCCAGTACTGCTGGACATCGACCGTCTGGGCATGTGCTGCGCCGGCTACCGCGAGCAAGCCGAATAGGGTCAGTGTGGAAGAGAGGCGTGTCACGTTCATTTTCATTCCCCTTTTTCTGCAACGTGCTGTCGGTTCCGGTTCGACAGGATGGAGAGGCGCCGCTTTCTGCGCCCCGGAAATGTCAGGCGGCCTTGCCGGGAGCAGCACCCAGATCGCGGTTGATGCTGTCGAGAAGAGTGGCCATGTCGCTCTTGGTGATCTTGTCGCCCGCGACCCAGGCCACGGTGTTGTAGATCCCGAGGAAGGAGCCGCCGCAATATTCCAGCATCTTCTCGGTCTCCTCGTCGTCGAGGTCGAGCTGGACCTGTAGGAAGGCGCCGAAGCGCTTGCGGGCGAATTCCTGCTCCAGCACGATGGAGGGCTGGCTTTCGACATTTAGGATGGTGAGCGGCAGCGCTGCCGCATCGACATCAACCACGCATTCGCCGCGAATGTCGCGGGAGGAGGCGGCGACCTCGATGCTGAACTTGCCGACATCTAGCAGCCAGCGGCGATAATCCGGGTCGTAGTAGCGCAAATCGCGAGCCTCGACGGTAATGGACACGCGCTTCGTTTCGCCGGGTTGAAGCTCAACCTTGGCGAAGCCCTTCAGTTCCCGCAGCGGGCGAATAAGACGCGGCGCATGAGGACGGGCATAGACCTGCACGATCTCCTTGCCTGCGACCGGGCCGGTATTGGTCACGTCGACGGAAACGGTCAGTGTGCTTTCGGCATCGATTCGCTCACGATCGGCCACGACATTGGCATAGTCGAAGCTGGTATAGCTGAGGCCGAACCCGAAGGGGAAAAGCGGCTGGAGCTTGCGCTTGTCATAGGAGCGGTAACCGACATGGATTCCCTCGCTATAGACATGACGGTTGTTTTCGCCGGGATAGCTGAGGAACCCGGGCGTATCCTCAAGTTGAACCGGGAAAGTGACGGTGAGCTTGCCGCAGGGATTTTGGACGCCGAACAAAATATCGGCCACTGCGCGGCCCGCTCCCTGACCGCCGAAGAAGGCGGAAATCACCGCAGGCGTCTGGCCGATCCACGGCATGACCACCGCATCCGGGATTGCCAGAATGATGGCCATCTTGGCGTTGCGACGCGACAGCCGGTCTATCAACTCGTCCTGGCCGTCATGCAGGTTGAGATGGGCACGGTCCGAACCTTCGCCGTCATAGCCCACTTCGGTATTGCCGAAGAAGAGCACGATATCGGCAGCGTCGATATCGGCGAGCGCGGCCTGTTCCGTGGCGCAGCCGGCATCGAAATCGGTTACCCCATGGAAGCTGATAGCCGCGGTGGGGGCCAGCCGGCGGATTTCGTCAAGCGGAACATCGACATCGGTCGGCCGGGTGGTGGCGCAGCCGGATCCTTGGATGACCGGCTCCTTCGCAGCGGCGCCGACCACGACGATGCGCTTCAGCTTTGCCCCGTCCAGCGGTAGCAGCCCGCCCTCGTTCTTCAGCAGGACGGTCGATTCCGCGGCCATGCGCCGCGCCAGTGCATGATGCTTTCTGTAATCCACCGTCACATCGTCGCGGGCCCCATTGTGGGCCGTGCGCACCAGCTTAAGGACGCGCTGGCAAGCCTCGTCGAGCGCTTCCATCGACACGCGGCCATCCTTTACGGCATCCAGCAGTTCCTGCTTGCGCGCGCCGCTTTCGGGCATGTCAAGATCGTTGCCGGCGTTCAGCGAGGCGGGGCGGTCCTTGATGCCGTGCCAATCGGACATGACGAGGCCGTCATACCCCCATTCGTCGCGCAAAACCTCGGTAAGCAGCCAACGGTTTTCGGCAGCCTGAACGCCGTTGAGGCGATTGTAGGAACTCATCACCGTCCAGGGATTGCTCTTGCGGATCGCCCGCTCGAAGCCTTTGAGGTAGATTTCGCGTAGCGCTCGTTCCTCGACATCCGAACTCATCGTGGTGCGCTGCACCTCAGAATTGTTGCAAGCAAAGTGCTTCAGCGATGCGCCTACGCCGTTGTCCTGCATGCCGTTGATGACGGCGGCGGCAATATCGCCGGAAACGACCGGGTCTTCGCCATAATATTCGTAGGAGCGACCGGCCAGGGCCGTGCGGCGGATATTAATGCCGGGGCCGAGCAGGATGTGGACGCCGAACGCCTGACATTCGACCGCCAGCGCTTCGCCCAGTTCGTAGGCCAGATCAACATCCCAGGAACAACCGAAGGAGGAGCCGTTCGGAAAGCAAGTGGCCGGACGGGTGGCGCCGAAGGCGCCCTCGACGCCACGCGACGGGTCCGCATTGACGACGCTGAGGAACGAGGCAAGCTGGCTGTCGCTATCCTGCGGACCCTCGATCTGGTCGATCGAATAGCGCACACCGTAGGTGCCGTCAGTCATGAGGATTTCCGGGATGTTTAGACGGTAGTTGGTTGCTGTGCGCCACAACCCCTGGCCGCTTACCAGCGCCACCTTTTCTTCAGGCGTCATCTGGTCCAGCAATCCGGCCAACTGCTTGTCGGAAATGTTCCATTTCATCGGTCGTCTATCCTAATTTTGCGGGCACAGGCCAGCCTACTCCGGCAGGCCTCCTCGCCTTTGCGGCTCCCACGCCGCGCCAAAGAATGTCTTAACGATGTCACAGGAAACGCGATGCATCTAGCCGCGAAACTTGTTCTGGATATAGATCAGTTTTTGATATTTAGTGCTTTTGAAAGTAGGGAGGAGCACATGAACGTCGCCTATCTTAGTCAGGACCACTGGTGCGAGCGGAGCGGTTGTGGATTCGAAGATCACGGTCCATTCGGCCAATCCTACTGCCGAGCCTTTGTACATGGCTACGCCGACGTACCATACCACTGGCACCGGGAAATGGAGATAGTTTTCGTTCTGCGCGGGAGCTTCCGTCTGATCGTCAACGGGCAGGTCTGCGAGATGCACAAGGACGACCTCATCATCATCAACGGCGATGTCCCCCACAATTCCACGTCGATTTCCCGCGATGCATTGATCTGCGGCGTGCATCTCGACAGCAGCCATTTCGAGCGCATGGGACTGTCAGGGTTTTCCAGCCGGCAGTATCTCTGCCGCACGTTCCTGCATTGCCGCTCTTTCATGAACAAGGTCGCCCCGATCAAATCGCTGATCGCTCGCATTATTGTCGACCAGGCCGGTCGGCCCGAGGAAGAAATGGCGCACCAGACCGTCGCCAATCTCTTGGCTTGCTATGTCTACCGCTGGATACCCTTTGAGGATGCCGAGACCGCGAATGCCCAAATGCGCGCCGACAGCCGCAATCGCATCTTGCGCATTATGGATTCGCTCGGCGGCCAGGACGAGGGCCAGCACCTCAACGAGATCGCGGAGGCGGAAGGCTTGACCGTCAGCCATCTTTCACGGCTGTTCAAACGGCATCTGGGCATCGGTTATCGCGATTATTCGCAAAACCTGCGGCTCGATAGCTGCGCGGGCGATCTGCGCACCACCGACGATACGATCAGAACGATCATGGAGCGCAACGGCTTCGGCAATCCCGCCGTCTTCTACAACAAGTTTCGCGCCCGCTTCGGCTGCAGCCCGGCGGAATTTCGACGCGGCAGCCGCCCTCTCCGTCCGCAAAGCCTCCTTACCGACGAGGATAGTGCCACGGCTCTGAAAATTCTCTCCACGCATGCGGCAGGATTAGGCAGAGCCGCAGACCTAGCACTCGGTTTGACTGTGCCAAAGCGTCATATCGTCCTGAGCGCCCCTCATTATGCCAGCCTGAGCTGATGTGACGATCAAGGGTTGGCTATCGAGCTTGCTGTGCGCTCATTTAAGGGTGGCTCATGAAATCGGTAATCATCGTCTGCGGGGCGCGGCGGGATTCGATGGTAAGGAGTTGAGATAGGAAACCGGTCTACGAAAATATCCACGGCAGCGGAATGGCAGACAGCGCAGTATTCCCGCGAGATCAGATCATCCATTGCGGGCCAGATACTTGGTGTGGACGGCAGTTCTGCCCAATATGATCGACGACGTCGAATTGTGCCACTGGGAGGGCGAATGAAAAACCGACCTAGCACGAATTGACCGGCTGTTTCCGCATTCCGCTTTTCGGCGTAACCGGGCATGGGTCGAATTCGAAGTATCCTCCGGCTCTTTTGGGCAGCTAACGTCTTTTGCTGAAGCCAAGATTCTTCTAGTAAAGCCGTCGTTGAAATTTGAGGCGAGGAAACATGCGAAAATTGGTGGCCGGTAAACTGCACGGCATCTACGTGACGGAGGCAAATCTCAACTATCATGGCTCGATTACTCTGGATCCCGATCACTGTGAAGAAGCTGGCATACTTCCGATGGAGTTCGTCGAGATCTGGAACAAAAATTCTGGTGCCAGGATCTCGACCTATGTCATCCTGGGTGAGCGAGGTTCCCGGTGCTGCATTCTCAACGGTGCTGCGGCACGTACTTGCCAGCCTGGGGATCAAATTATCATCTGCAACTCGGTCTATCTCGACGAGAGCCGGATCATATCGCTGAAGCCGAAGATCCTAACCTTTGATAAGAAAAACCACATTCTGGATCGAATGAGTTACTCCGTGTCAATCGACAACGAAGGAAGGCATTCCTTCGAAATCCTTGATGATGCGAATGCTGCACTTCCGATTCCGCTTCTTGTCACCAAGCCATCCACTTAGCCATCCAATTGCCCACCCTCGACCGACCGCCTTTCGGTCCGCCGTGCGAGACAAAGCCTTTCGGGACAGCGCGGCCTACGCGCCGCCTGGCCTGCCAGACCGGGATACCAGGCGGCGCGCCTTGTCGGCGAGATTGCCGTGATGCCATTACCCGGAAAGACAATCAGACCGCCCGGAATGACCGACAGCACCTCGTCGTTGCGGCGGAACGGAGCGGCCTTGACGTGCTTCGTCCAGTTCGGCTTAAAGGATATCTGGGTCACCTTGCGAGCCTCCGCCCAGCAAGCAGCGACCGCTCGGCGCCCTTCGGCGAGCCACCATGAAGCAAGACCATGTCGGGATGCTTGGCACGGCCTGATCGAGCTTCGCCCAGATGAAATCGTGATCGTTGTACTCCATCCCACCTGCGAGGGCGATCTTGGTGTCTGCGGGATCAGCACTTCGGTCTCGGCGCGCCGCCGGGCAGAGAGGAAGTTGCAGCTATCGATCATCGCCGCGGTCATGTTGGTATGGCTGATTTTCGAGCCGGTGCGCGGCCGCTTCGTTGAAATCGCCCAGTTCCGGGGTGAGCACGAGTGGTCCAGCGGATCACGGTGCTGCAATCGCTCGTCAAGGATGTGTGTGAACAACGCCTGCGCAGATAGGGTCATTCAGGACAAGGCGCGGACGACGCCGGCCTTTGCCGGCAGATGGGCGCCGGTCTCATTGGTTTCGGTGCGGATAAAGGACCTGGCGAAGACGACGGTGGTGCCGGTCTTGCCCTTGCGGACCGCCGCCCCGAGTTCGAGCGCCTGGCGAAACGTCATCCAGGTCGGCGCCAAGCCGCGGGCAATCGACCAGAGCGGCAGGGCGTTGATGCCGGAATAGGTTGGCCGTTGTGGCGCAGGGGCCGGGTGATCCGGTCGCTCGCATGAGCCGTGTTCCAGGGCTGTATCCAGGGTCGCACACCCTGTTCGAGCTCGGCGATGATCTTGTCGGTGATGCGGCCGTAGAGATCGGATCGTTGGTTTGTGTGTTGCTTGCGCATGTTCGAACCTCCGTTTGAGGTCCCAACCGAGGTCCCAACCATCGCGACCCGCTACGGCGGTCAGAATGCCGGGCTGCAAGCGCCGGCCCGCGCCCGACAGGGCCGCAACGGCAGTGGAGGACGGCAACGCCGTTGCGGGGCGGCGCGGACCCGGCAGGACCTGAAAGCCGGGGAGGTCGCGAGCCACGCCCACCACAGGGCCATTCTATTGCAGCCGGACACTACGACCATTGCACGGATCATCGGCGGCGCCAGTGAAGCGTTAGCCGAACTCGGTCGCCCTCACCGCCCGATGCTTTCGCCGCCCTCGCCTTGCCAGTGAACGGGCGACATCGAGGACGTCGTCGCGCGAGGCGGTTGTTCTTCTTGGGCTTGGCCTCGTTCATGAAATCCGTTGCCATGCCGGTTTTGGACCGCGCGGCTTTCGCTCGTTCCAGGTGAGCGCCGCCTCCTCGTTGTCTATCGGGCAAATCGCTCCAGCATCTTTCTCAGCTGGGCGTTTTGGAGTTGAAGCTTCATCGCCAACTGGCGGCGCAACTGCCAGATCTCGTCATCGAGATCTTGGAAATCGTTTGAAACGGCGGGTGCTGTTGATGGTGTCGACGGGCTCTCGGCCGACGCGTTTTTCTTTCGAAACACGCGCGCCTTACGAGGCTTCGTTGTCGCCGAAACCTCGTAAGGCTCGGTTTGCAAATCGAGGCCCGTCGTCGTGGCGGGTTCGTCCGGACCAGCTGGTACTTCCACGACCCTCTCGATATCAGGAACATCATCGGAGGCGCTCGAATCCGCATCGACCTGATCGGCGGGGTCTTGCGCACCGTCAGCTGGCAGCGCCAGCGCAGCCGGTGGTTGGAACCGAGCCGACTCCTGCGTCTCATTGACTATCGGCGTCTCGGATGTGTCCTCGATGGAGGCGCTATTATTGTCCTTGCCATGTCGTCTCGTGAGTCCAACGAGAAATTTCCAAGGGGACGCCACCATCTTTCCTCAGCCTCGCGCTTTTTCCGACAGTCGAGCTGCCTTGAAATGCTTCGGCGGCAGACAAGCCGCCGCCGATGCTCATGGTCAATGGGAGCAGGATGAGTACGGTCGGCCTTAGCCGGCACGCTTGTAGGCTGCTGGTCAGGCAAGACCGAGGCGCTTGCGCAGATCTGCGTTTTCCTGGCGAAGCTTTTCTGCAAGCGATTTGCGCAGCATCTGGTTTTCTTCCTCCAGCCGAAGCAGCTCCGCCATGTCGTCGGCAGCCGAAACGGGCGCCTTTGTCGCGACGGGGGAGGACTTTGCAGCGCTCGTTTTGCCAACCCGCTTCGCTCCGCGTGCGGCTTCTGCGACGATCGGCTTGGTTTTGGCTGCACGCGCCGGCCTGCCACGCTTTGGCGCTGCAGCAGGCGACTGGGTCTCCACCATGATATCGGCACTTGCCGTCTCGGGCGCCGCCTTCTTGGCGCGCGGTACGCGCTGCTTCTTCGGCTCTGACGCTATTGCAGCATCGGTGATCACGGAATCGCTATCGACAGTCGCATGGGTTTCGTTGGCCATAAATCTCTCCTGTGGTGCCAACACCGTTCTTGGCTGCTCCAATGGCGCTGTCAATAAGGACGTCTGTTCGGAACTCACCGGCGATGAAGAAATTGCGCTGTCTATGATGTGATGACCGGCGTCACCGGAGACGTCAGCGCTTACCGCAGCAGAAACGGCTTTGAGATCCAGGTTACCCCAAATCGAGACCGGTTTCGAAGTCTGCCGCCGACGGCCGGATTTGAATTCGACAACGAAGTTTCGTTGCGGCTTTCTCATATTATCAAAACCTTGAACTTACCGAGGAAGATGGCGCTGCTGACCAGCGGCACAGTGGCTTTGTCCTCGCAAATAGCGTCATTAACTAGATCAGTCGAGAGCGACGCCGCCAAGTTGAGGCCTTGGATGAGGATATGGTCGCTATCATGTCTCCGACTATACGCAGTGAACCACTTGCGGTCGCCTCGCTACTCAACCCGTCCCGGGCCTGCTAACGACCGGTCAAGTTGCTTCGCCTTGATGATATTCGAACCTAAGACCAGCTATATAAGTTGACGTTAAGGCACTGAATGCTTGAGATAATGCCCTTTGCATTTGTCTGAAAGCAGCGAGAATCTAGATATGGATCAACTCGATAATCTCGCCCGACGTTTCCGCGACGCGATTGAGGCGACGCCTCGCAGCCAGTTGCCGATCACTATGCAATCGTTCCCACATGGTGCCTGCGGAGACGCGACACTACTGTTAGGGCATTTTCTCAAATTGCAGGGTCTAGGCACCTTCGATTATGTGCTTGGCGAGAAAGGCGACCATACCCATGCGTGGATCAAGCATGGCGATATCATCATCGACATCACAGCCGACCAGTTTACAGAGATCGACCAAGCGGTAATTGTCGCCGCGAATTCGGTCTGGCATGAGCAGTTTACATCCAGTGTCCTCCATGAGGCGGACTTCATGATTTACGATAATTACACTCAGGCTACTTTAGGAGCGGCTTACCATTCGGTCATACGGCAATTGGAGGATATTCTCCCGCCTGTTCTGGAGGACTAGCATGGATCTGCTAATCTTGCTTTCCCAACGCACACTGCTGCCGGGCTTTGTCGGTCATATTCCGACAAAGCCGGGACAGGCATCACGGAATTCTCTATTATCCAAGTCCGCAAATCAAACACGCTCTGGTTCTGCTGAGATAGGAGCAAGCTTTTGAGCTGGGCGAGGGGTTGTTGCGTCCGATCTCTGGAAACAACCACGCCAAACCATATCGCCGGCGTGCTTGACAAGATGACAGGCACGAATCCGGCGCCTACTGCTGAGCAACACTCGGCGGCAATCCACCATTCGCTCTATGGTCCATTCAGGTGCTGCTGTGGCTCTTGATCACTATGTCTCCCAAGTCCATCTGAAGAATTTCTACGCTCCAGCGCTCGGGGAGCGCATGTATGCGATGAAGAAAACGGACTTGAAGCGCTATACCTGTGACGCCTATAGCCAATGTCGCATCGAGGACGGCAGCACCAACCCCTATCTGCAGGAACCCCGCGTCATTGAGGAATTCTTGCACGGCGTGGAGCCAAGGTACAACTCTGCTTTGGTCAAGCTGCGAGAAGGTCGACTCGATCCCGAATCCGTATTCGCGATTGCCGGCTTCGCTGCCTATGTCCAGGGATGCGCGCCTGGCGGTATGCGCATCCATTCGCGACCGCTTCAGGAAACCGTCGCCGTGACAACCGCCATGCTTGAAGAATCGGGTATGCTTCCGCCGCCACCCTCCATGTTCAGAGGCAAGACGTTGGCCCAGCTGTTGGACAGCGAGGAAGTCTTGGTGACGGTCGATCCCAAGTATCCGCAATCCATGGGGATCACCAATATCCTTCGTAGTACGTCGATCTGGGGAAATTCATGCTGGGACATTCTTATTAATGAGAATCCATCAACACCGTTTTTCACAAGCGACTATCCGCTTGCAATCGAGCCTTCGGGGCGAGCTGGTATAGTCAACCGGATCCTGCCTCTTGCACCCAGTCTCGCCATCCGCATCCTGCCGGACCTCGAACAACGAGGCCGGCTGGATTTAAGGTTTGCGAACCTGAGAACCCGTAGGATCAACATTCGGCGCCAAGATGCAGCGGAGATCAATCGCCGGATTGTACAATGCGCGGAGAGCGTGGTCTACTTCTCGGAGGATCTGCCTTGGATCCCGGCGTTCGTCGAAAAACACCGGTGGTTCAAGATTGAGCCAGAAATCTCGCGGATACCACAGGGTGGCGGCCAGATGATCGTCTCTACACTGCGGATTTCGAAAGCCGCCCCGGCAAAGATTGATCAAGTTAAAAACTAAAAACCCGACACAAATTTATAATCGCGACCAAATTGCGAATGCGGGCATCGCTAGGGCGTGGGATCGAAAGTTCATCACAGCGCCTTCGACCGTTACGACATGCAACGGCGATTCGTGGTGTCAATAGTTCGATTTCTGGAATAAACAGAATGAAGGTGGAAAGAGGCGGTCACCAGCACTAAGCGACGTACTTGAGGTTGCATGTATCATTGCCCCTGCTATGACTAAAACCTTAAAACACATAAGATTTGGCTCGAGCGCAGGGCTGCAATGCAGGCGACATTGATTTCTTTACAAGACGCGGTGAAAGACCTACCGTCCGTTAGGATCCTGCTAGCGCACGAATTCGAGAACGGACCACGGATTGATCCCCTCAAGATCATTCAGACCTATGAGGCCAGCGAGTGGGAAACGTTCATCGACGAATGGGTGCATTCTCTCAAATCTACTTATGTCGGCGTCATGCGTCCGACCGGCGCTGGTGACAAGGGAATAGACATTGCCGGCTTCTGCGACGCAGACAAGCTGCTCGGCACTTGGGATAATCATCAGTGCAAGCATTATAGTGCCCCCTTGGGTTTCAGCGTAGCCGCTCCAGAAATCGGAAAGATCCTTTGGTATTCGTTCTCGGGCGTATACAAAGCGCCGAGAGCATGCCGCTTTATCGCGCCGAAAGGGGCCTCTACGTCGCTATCCCTTTTGCTGACCAACGCGGATAAGCTGAAAACGAAGGTAATCGCGGAATGGGACAAATCCATCGCCGGAAAAATCACCTCACCCGGTCCGGTCAAACTGGAAGGCAAATTTCTCGACTACGTCAGTAGTTTCGACTTCAGGATCTTTTCTGCTGAACAGCCGCGGACAATCATCGAGGCTCATGCCAAAACGCCCTACCATCTTAGTCGATTCGGTGGTGGCCTGCCGTCGCGTCCGCAACCCGACGCTGTCCCAGCCGAGGTCGAGGAAGCGGAGACGACCTATACAAGCAAGCTCCTCGACGCCTACTCAGAGCATAAAGGAGAGGCGGTCGCAACCGCCTCGCAGCTAGACAAGTTTTCCACGTTGAAAACCCACTTCCAGCGATCCCGTGAGGCATTTTATCATGCCGAGTCACTGCGGGTGTTCGTGCGCGAAAAGGTGGAGCCCGGAACCTTCGAAGGATTACAAGCCGAGATACTGGATGGTATCCAGGACACCTATGATGGGGAACATCCTGACGGTTTCGCGAGAGTGGTGGCCGTGACCGAAAAGGCGCAATCCATCGCTCTCGATGCGCACCCGCTTAACAAAAGCGCCCTGCCCAAGGATCGCCGGGGAATTTGTCACCAGCTCGCGAACGATGGGAAGCTGACATGGCGACGCTAGTGTCCTCAGCCTCCGCTTTCAATGGTCCGCTCGAAACCGGTGTGAGGGCGGTCTTTGTGCTGCACGCGCATTTTCCGCGAGCAGTAGATCTGAACCGGCTGACCGCCATGGACTACCTTGTCGTGAGAACCAGCTTAGTCGACGGTCCAGCGGACTTGCATCCGCCGACCCCGATCATGTCGCCTGTCACTCAGGTTCGAAGGAAGTCCGTGCAATCAGCTGTTGCCTTGATGATGTCACGAGGGCTCATCGAGCAGCTTGCTGACGAAAGCGGGATACTGTTTCAGGCGGGCGATAATGCTGAATTCTTTGTCTCCGCGCTGCAGACGCCATACCTGCAGCAATTGTATGAGCGCGCCCAATGGCTCGCAGGCCATTTCGAGAATTACAGCGATGAGGGTTTTGACGATCTGATGCGAAATCTCCTCTCGAACTGGGTATCTGAGTTCCAAGACGAAGCGTCCGGGCCGGCATCATGACATATTCAGGCTTCCAGATCCGTCATCTCTCCTTTCACGGCAAGGACAGAAAGCCGGCGATCGTCTCGTTCCAGTCCGGCCTGAACGTCGTCTATGGGGCCTCCGATACCGGAAAGTCGTATATCGTCGAAGCAATCGATTTCATGCTTGGCGGCAAAGGTCCCCTCCCCGATATTCCGGAAGCAAAGGGCTATGAGCGCGTGTTGCTCGCGATCGCCTTCGACGACGGATCGGAAACGACGCTGCTCAGAGGCATGACTGGCGGACAGTTCCAGGCGTTCGAAGGTTTGCACACGTCGATTCCGGATACAGGCGGTAGTACCCTTGGAGAGATCCACAACGAACGCGATGAATCAAACCTCTCTTCTTTCCTCCTGTCAAAAATCGGCCTAGCAGGTAAAAGAATCAAAAAGAATGCGAAAGATGACACCCAAGCCCTGAGCTTCCGCAACCTCGCGAGACTGGCGATCGTCAACGAAGAGGAAATAATCCAGAAGCGTTCTCCGTTGTCGGACGGAAATTACACTGCGAATACTGCGAACACCTCCGTATTCACAATGCTTCTGACCGGTGTCGATGACACCGCCCTTCTATCGCGCCAAGGCACCTCTTCCGAGGAGCAGAAACGTTTGGCGCAGATCGATCTTCTCGATCAACTGATCGCGGAAGCTCAAAAGCGCATCACGTCGATATCCGGCTCCCGAGATGAATTGGCCGATCAAGAGGACCGGCTCACGAAGGCGATGGACAATCGCGTCGAGCAACTCGCGTTCACCGAGGAAAAGTTCAAAACGATCTCGACCAAGAGGCGGACGATTATTCAAAAGCTCGAAGCGACCAACGAGCGTTACACAGAGATCGCCACCCTCCTCGAGCGTTTCAATCTTCTGCAACAGCACTACGGCTCGGATTATGAGCGTCTGGTGGGCATCCGGGAGGCGGGAAGCTTTTTCTCGGTACTCGAACAAGAGATTTGCCCGACCTGTGGCGCCTTGCCCGAGCATCATGATTCCAGCGCCGTCTGCCACGGCGATATTGGGGTGACCGTCCTGGCTGCCGAAGCAGAGATGCAGAAGATTGAAGCTCGGCAATCGGAGCTGGCAACAACGATGACCGCTCTGAAGACGGAGGCGCAGTCGATCGAGAAGTCGCTTCCCACTATGAAAAGCTCCCTGAGAGCATTGTCGATTGAAATCGAGACAGTGGTCTCACCCGACCTGCGAAAACAACGTTCAACTTACAAGGAACTGGCTGACAAAGGCGCGAACGTTCGCCAGGCACTCGGGCTCTTCAGCAATCTGAGTGATCTGACCAGTCGTAAAGCCGCCCTGGAACGGCAGAACGACGGGGGCTCAAACGATGCCGCATCGAGCACCCGTCTAACCAGCACCGTCGTCGCCCCGTTCACTGAACTGGTTGAGAGTGTCCTCCACCAATGGGGGTTTCCGGGTGTGGATCGCGTCCACTTCGACACGACAATGAAAGACCTGATCGTTTCGGGCAAGCCGCGAACCTCCTATGGAAAGGGGCTGAGGGCGATTACGCAATCGGCGTTTACCATCTCGCTGCTGCAATATTGCGCCGACAACGATCTGGCCCATCCGGGCATCGTCGTGCTCGATTCCCCTCTGCTTTCCTACCGCGAACCGGAGGGAGCCGACGACGATCTGAGCGATACGAACCTGAACGGAAACTTCTATAGATATCTTCTTGGCCTCGAAAGCGATCGACAGGCGATTATCGTTGAGAACATGGATCCACCGTCAGACGTCGAACTCGGTGATCGAGTGATTCATTTTTCCGGGATGGTTGATGAAGGTCGCTTCGGGCTGTTTCCTCGGTGACCGATCGAGAACAATGACGCCAATCAGCAATTCTCGTCGTGGCTGAAGGAGCGGACCCTGATTTCGTCGTTCGCGCCCACCTTCCTCGGAGAGGAAATCCGGATCAACACCTTCAGAAAGGCATCGTAGGCGCACAGCCTGGCCGCCCCCTGGATCGCGTGCTACGGCACGTCAGTCGCGTCACGTTGGACATCGTACCTGCGGCCTTAACTTCCGCTCGTCTCGGTTTCTTGTTATCGATTTGCGAGGAGATTCGTCATGAAATTGGTCCGCTTACGGCTTAAAAACTTTCGATCTTTTGGTCAAACGGCAACCGTTATTGACCTCTCCGACATGACTTTCTTTCTTGGTCCGAATGGCTCCGGCAAAACGGCTGTTCTGCAGGCTTTGGCGAGGATGTTCAGCCTCGACCCGGCTCAGCGAAAAGTCCGCAAGTTGGATTTTCACGTTCCCAACGACGAGAAGGAGGCGCCACTGGATCGGCGCCTGTGGATCGAGGCCGATTTCCAGTTTCCTGAACTGCTGAACGACGACGGTGTGCCCAAGCCTGCGGTGCCTGGCGCATTTGCGCATATGCAGCTTGAGGCGCCGCAAGGCCCGGCACAGGTTCGCTTTCGCCTGA
>NZ_JBBEYH010000021.1:0-93727 GCF_050172695.1 Shinella sp. G-2
GATGCCGTCGAGGGGGCCGAGGCATTCGCCGCGGGCGCGCCGGAGATCGGAAGCATGGGCTTCAGCGAACATGGCGGGGTTGAGGACGGGCACGGCGTTGAGGGCGATGCCGTGGCGGTCATAGCGGGCGATGCGGGTCAGATACGCCGCAACAAGCCCGACGCTCGAAACCTCCCCAGCCTCGAGCGCACCACGCAATGCAGAGATCGTGCTGTCTACAACGGTCATGAGTTTCCCCCACATGATTTCGTCCGGCCGCCGCGGGGCTGAACCAGCCGCCGCCTTGCAGTCTGACGGTTGTAAGGTCCGGTTTTTTCAGGGGCAATGTCCCATCTGGGATAGGCGGCGCGGCTATTCCCCGGCCGTTTCGAGCAGCAGCGCCCCTTCGGCCTCCAGGCGAACGCGGCCGCGCCCGACACGGACGATGCGCAGTGGTGCCTGCTTTTCTTCCAGCCGGCGGCGCAGCAGCAGCAGGCGCGTTTCGAGATTGTCCTTGATCTCCGGCAGCCGGGCACCCACGGCGAGGCGCATTTCCCGGTTGGTGAATTCGCTGCGTCCTTCGCCGAGATGTCCTTCCAGCATCAGACGCAGCAGCGCGCCGGCGACGCCCTTCACGATATAGGTGCCGTCGATGAAGACGCTGTCATCCATGCGGTGATGGGCGATGCGCAGGGTTCGGCCCACGACCGCAGGCGTTGCGGGGGGCAGGGCCTGCCGCGGCTCGGTCGCCGCCGCCTCCCGTTCGCTGGCCCGCAAGGCGCCGGCAGCCTGGCCGGCGAGGATTTCGAGGGCGGCTTCGTCCTCCTCGCGGAAGGCCAGGCGCTCCGGGCTTTCGACGAAGAGCACGCCGGTGACATTGCCGCGGGCGGCCATGGGAACGGCGATCTGGCTCATCGCGCCCGCCAGTTGCGGGAAGGCGACGACACGGGTCGCGTCCTCCGAAGCCTCCGCCGCCTGATGGATCGCCTCGCCGAACCGGCGCACGCGGCTCATGTCGCTGACCTTGATCGTCTGGCCGCTGGCCGCCGCCGCGCCGATCATGCCTTCGCCGCCGGCGATTTCCGATCCCAGTCCCGAGCGCTCGTAGCCGATGCTGCCGGTGGTGACGAGCGAGCCGCGGTGGCTGTCGCGGATGAGCACGAGCGCGTTCCGGTAGCCGAGAACCTGCCGGATGCCGGAAAGCAGGCTGTCGATGATCTCGTCGGCTTCCGCCTGCCGCTCGATGGCCCGCACGGCTTGCGAAAGGGCGGGCAGGCTGACGGGTGCGCGGGGGGCAGGACCCGGCACGGTTTCGACCGGCGAGGGGACCTTCTCGATCCCGTGCACGCGGAAGATATCGGCGCTCCGCAGCCGCATGACCTCGGACATGCCGACCTGCGCGCTGCTCGCCTTGAGCTGCAGGGCGATCCGGTCGAACAGCGGTCCGGCATCGACGGCGCGCACGAAGCCGACGTCGAGCAGGAACTGGTCGCCCGTGAAGCCATCGACGAGGATCAGCGTGACATGCGGGTTGGCACGCACATTCGCCGCCGTCTTGGCGAAGAACTGGTTGGAGAGGGCGACATGCTCCTCATCGACCCGTACCACATGGGACAGGTAGGAGATGTTCGGCATGCCATCGGCCGAAGCGGTGGCGATGATGGAGGGGATGACGCCCTCGAAGCAGGCGGAGAGGTCGCTGAGGCGTATCGACATCAGGACCTCGCGCCGGCCAGCATGCCCGCGAGCGGGCCGGGGGTCTGGACGTAGATTTCGCTGACGGCAAGCCGGGCGACGCGCGCCTCGCGGTCGGTCAACCAGGGCGCGATGATGTCGCGCGGCACGCCGAGTGCTGCCAGTTCGCCCGTCGCCGTCGCCATGAAATGCTGCGCGGCCTCGTGGTCGCGCGCGTCCGTCTCGCGCATGACGGCCGATCCCTTGAGTTGGAAGCTGACATAATCCGACGGGCTGACGAAGGTGACGGCGACCCGGCCCGTCTGGCGGATGGCGGGTTCCAGCCGCGGCCATTGCCAGGCGGAGAAGATGACGTCGACGCTCTCCCGGTCCTCACCGACATGGAAGCCGATGCCGCGCCCGGCGGACGGACGGCGCGCCTCGTCGGCCACGGCGATGATGCACATCAGCGGTCGTTTGAAGAAATCGAAAAGCTTGTCGTCCAGCCGCACTGTTGCCCCCGCCCTGCGTGTCCCGAGCCGTCTTAGCAAACTTTTAGGATATTCGGCACGGGCTTGCACATTCATTTAGGAACGGCTGTTTTTCCGTCGGGCTATAGAGGCGTCACACGGATCGGACGCCACCGGCTTCATCCGCAATACGAGATCATCCAAGCCTGGAGAGACGGATGAAGCCCTTCACCCATGCGGCGGTGTCCCCGCCGGGTCAAGGAACGCCCGCGATGGCGTTCGGCACCCATATCGTTCGCGTGATGGCGGCCAATACGGGGGGCGCGCTCGGTCTGTTCGAGGCCATCGTACCGCCCGCAGCGGGACCGCCGTTGCATGTGCATGCGCGGGAGGACGAGTTCTTCCGCGTGCTTTCCGGCCGCTTCGGCTTCTGGTGCGCAGACGACTATGTCGAGCTTGCGGAAGGCGGCTGCATCGTGCTGCCGCGCGGCGTGCCGCACCGGTTTCGCAATGTCGGGCAGAAGGAAGGCCAGCTCATGGTCGTCGTGACGCCGGGCGGTTTCGAAAGCTTCTTCGCCATCGTCGATCTCTGCAAGCCCCAGACGCCGGCGGAGATCGCTTCCATCGCCGGGGAGTTCGGCCTGACCTTCCTGCCCGAGGACGAGCGCAAGCGCGCCTGATCCATCGTCAACACCCCTCACCACCTAAAACGGTTCATCGAAAGGAGACCGAAGGATGACGCACGCGCCTTCGAACGAAAATGCAATGACCCTCACCGCCCGCCAGTTGGACGCCTATCTCGAGAGGATCGGCGTCGAACGGCCGGTGTCTCTCGATTTTGCCGGCCTGTCACGGCTGCACCGCGCCCATCTCATGGCCTTCACCTGGGAGGCGCTGGACGCCTTCATGGGCTGGCCGAACGCTGTCACCCCGGCATCCGCCTTTGCCAAGATGGTCGAGGGCAGGCGCGGCGGCTGGTGCTACGAGATGAACGGGCTTTTCGGCGCGGCGCTCGCCGCCCTCGGCTTTAACGTCACGCGGCTGTGCGGTGGCGTCGACCGGGAGAAACTCGGCGATGCGGCCATCGGCAATCACCTGACCCTCAGGGTCGATCTCGACCGGCCCTATCTTGCCGAGGTCGGCGTCGCCGACGCCATCATCGCCCCCGTGCCGCTCGCCGTCGGTCCGTTCAGCCAGCGCGGCTTCGATTTTTCCATCGTGCCGACCGCCGATGGCTGGCTGCGCTTCAACAACCATGCGCAGGGCATTGCCAAAAGTTTCGATTTCCGCGCCGATCACAGCGACGAGGCGGCGCTTGCGGCAACGCAGGCCTGGCTGATGCAGGATGCCGGCTCGCCCTTCACCCACGCGCTGGCGGTCCTGCGCCACACTGCCGAAGGCTATGTCGCCCTGCAGAACGACCGCCTGCGCATCGTGACGCCGACTGTCGCGCAGGAGCGCCGCATCACGAGCGCGGACCATCTCGCGGAGACGTTCGAGACCGTCTTCGACCTCGACATCCCGCGGCCCGCGCGCGTCTGGGACAGGATCCAGTCCATCGGCCGCGCCAAGGCCGCCTGATCCGAACCTTTCTCAACCCGTACATTCAAGGAAACATCCATGCTGCGCATGATCGCATTCTCCCTCGGCCTCGCCATGAGCCCGGCGCTCGCCTTTGCCGGTGACGCGGCGCCCGCCGGCGCCTACAAGACCGATCCCTCCCATTCGAGCTTCAACTGGTCCTTCAGCCATTTCGGCCTGTCGCGCTATACGGCGCGCTTCACCAGGGTCGACGCGCGCCTCGACTGGAATCCGGAAAAGCCGGAGGCTTCGACGCTCTCCGTCACGGTCGATCCACTGTCGGTCCGCACCGATTTCCCCTGGCCTGAACAGGTCGATTTCGACGCCAAGATCGGCGGCGACGAGACCTTCCTCGCCGGCAAGCCGATCACCTTCGTCTCGAAGGCGGTCCGCGTGACGGGCGAACGGACCGGCACGGTGGAAGGGCTTCTCACCTTCCGCGGCGAGACGCATCCGGCAGTGCTCGACGTCACCTTCAATGGCTCCATGGCCGAACACCCGATGATGGGCATCCCGAAGGTCGGCTTTTCGGCGACCGGCAGCATCCGCCGCAGCCAATGGGGTCTCGGCTTCGCCATTCCTGACCTCAGCGACGAGGTGACCTTCGCCATCGAAACGCAGATGGTTCCCGCCGATCACACATTTCAGTGAGGGGCGGGCGGGTGAAGGTCGGCCCAGTGAAGCCTCCATCCTGATTTCGGCAATGCGTCGTTGCAAAGTCTGACATGGACGGCAATGCGGGAAAGGGCGATGCTCCTCCCAGGATGGAGGGCCGTTTCGCGTTGCGCGCGGCCAAAAGGGAGGAAGCGCATGAAAACGACCCGACGTGGCATCTTCAAGGCAATCGGCGGCGCAGCCGTTCTCGCCTCGGCGGCAGCCCCGCTGTTTGCCCAGGCGGCAGCCGCGGCGAGCGGCAATGCCGGCAATCTGCTGAAGGTCCGGCTGCTGCTCAACGGCGGCATCTCGGGCCCACATGCCTTCTTCTGCCTTGCCCATGAGCGGGGCTATTTCAGGAATGCCGGGCTGGACGTCGAGTTCTCCCCGGGCGACGGTGCGGCCTCGGTCGTCACCCGCATCGTGCAGGAGGGGTATGACGGCGGTTACGGCGACATGAACGCCCTCATCAAGCTCGCCGCCCTCAAGCCGAAGAACTGCCCGACGGCGGTGCACATCGCCTTCAACACGACGCCGCTGACGATCGGCGTGCGCAAGGGCGGGCCGATCAAGGACGTGAAGGACCTCAAGGACAAGGTGATCATCGGTCATCCGATCGACGCGGCCATCGAGGCCTTCCCGCCCTACGCCAAGCTCGGCGGCATCGATCCCAACGACGTGCATATCCTGCGCTCCAACGCCAGCATGGCGGCCAATGCGAAGGAGGTCGTCGACGGCAATGTCGACGGGGTCTTCGGGTTCGTCAACACCATCATCGCCGCCCTCCGGAGCATCGATATCGATGGCCGCGAGACGCTGGATTTCCTTGAGTTCCAGGATCTTGTGCCCGAATTCTACGGCAATGCCCTCATGATGACGCCGGACTTCATCGCCAACAACCCGGAGGCCGTGAAGGGGCTGGTCGCCGCCGTCAACCGCGGCATCATCGAGACCTTCAAGGATCCGGAAGCCGCGCTCGACGCCGTGGCCAAGATGGCGCCGAAGTTCCGCCGCGAGGTCGACGGCCCGCGCCTAATGGGCACGCTGCGCGTGGAAATGGCGCACCCGGAAGGCGCGATCCACGGTATCGGCGATGCCGACGACAAACGCATCGCGCGTTCGATCAGCCTGATGGTCGACGCCTGCCGCCTGCCGCGCACGCCGAAGGCCGAGGCCATCTTCACCCGCGCCTTCCTGCCGCCGCTCGAAGAACGCGCCAAGCCGGTCAAAGTGTAAATTCTCCCGAAGACAAGACCTGAGAAGCCGCCGGAGCGATCCGGCGGCTTTCCTGTCCGTGTCGCCATGGCTGGATAAAGACGGCATTCAACGTGCTATGAAACCAAGAAATTTGTACTGATTGAGGCTCCCTGATGGACATCGACCGCGCCCGCACCTTTCTCGAGATCGTCCATACCGGCAGCTTCCTGAAAGCCTCCGAACGGCTGCATGTCACCCAGACGACGGTCAGCGCCCGTATCCGCACGCTGGAGGAGGCGCTGGGACGCAGGCTTTTCGTGCGCACGCGCAACGGCGCGGCGCTGACGGCGGCGGGGCGGGAATTCGTGCGTTTCGCGCAATCCTTCGTGCAGGTGTGGGAGCGGGCGCGCCAGCAGTTGACCGTGCCGCCGGGGCGCACCAGCGTCGTGGCGGTGGGCGGGGAAATCAGCCTGTGGAACCCGCTGCTGCTCGACTGGCTGGTCTGGATGAAGGGGCATTGTCCCGAGATCGCCATCCATGCCGATGTCGGCGTGCCCGACCAGTTGCTCGAGCAATTGCGCACCGGGGTGCTGGATATCGCGGTGCTCTATGCGCCGAAACTGATGCCGGGCTTCAAGATCGAGTTGGTGGAGGAGGAACAGCTGGTGCTGGTGCGCAAGGCGCCCGTTCTGGGCGATAGCGGCGAGCCGGAGTATGTCCATGTGGACTGGGGCGCGCAATTCGCGGGGCAGGGTGGTTTCGGACAGGCGGGTTTTGCCGAGCCGGCGCTTCAGGTCGGTTTCGGTCCGCTCGCCCTGCACTACATCCTGCGTGCCGGCGGCATGGGGTATTTCCGCCAGAAGACGGCCGCACCCTATCTTGCCTCCGGCGCACTCGAACGGGTGGAGGGCGCGCCCGCGTTCCCCTATCCGGCCTATGCCGTCTATCCGGATGCCGCCGAGGGACGCTGCGACGTGCAGGAGGCGCTGGCCGGCCTGAAGACGGTCGCGCGCTGAAAGGGCCTTGTTTGATAGACGAGCGCAGGACGTTGCTGTGGATTGCAATTCCGGCGCGCAGCGGCAATGTACGCAAATCACGACTTCGTTCCGCAAACCGGGAAAACACCCTTGAAGAAATTGCTCGCAACCGCCGTTCTCGCCGTCACCGCCTCCTGGCTTGCAGGCCCCGCCCAGGCAGAGGTTCCCTTCTTCAACGCCGTCTGCCCCGGCCGGATCGAAGTTCATGCCGATGATGGCGGTCCGGTCTTCATCAATGGCCAGCAGGCCCGGTTGAAGCGCTTCAGCCGCGACTACTACGAAGCGCGGCTTGGCCGGGTGACCGTCTCGGTGTCGGTCAATCTGGATGGTACGCCGGAAATTTCCTATACCGCACGCGGCGGGGCCAATGGCGTCTGCCGGCTGCGCAACGGCCGCTCCTCGCAGGTCGAGGGCAACGACGACGGTGACGGTTATGGCAATGGCAGCGGCAACGGCTATGGCGAAAGCCGGCCGCGTCGCCGCCCTGCCGGGGTTCCGCTGGAAGCGCTTTCGGCCTTCTGCCGCGGCGAGGCGTCGGCGGAGTTCGGTGTGCGCCCGTCGCGCATCACGACGAACATGGCCTTCCGCAGCGGCGGCCGCTACGTCGTTCAGGGCAACTACCCCGACCGTGGCCGGACCGCATTCTTCAATTGCTGGTTCGACCGCGACGGCAATTTCCTGTCGATCGACTGAGGCAGGCCGCTCGGCTGACCTCCATGCTAGTTCGCTACGCCGTCCTGCACGGCTACATTTGGTCGCTCCATGAGGCGATCGATGCCGGCGCGGACACGGGCGATGCCCTCGGGAATGTTTTCCCGGGGGATCGAGGAATAGCCCATGCGGAAGAAGCGGCAGGGCGCGTCGCTGCGCGGGAAGAAGGGCGAGCCGGATTCGACGAGCACGCCGTCATGGCGCAGCTCCTGTACCAGCCGGTCGGCATCGAGCCCCTTCGGTCCCTCCATCCAGAACGAAGTGCCGCCGAAGGCCGAAGCGCCGGCCACGGCAAGGCCTTCGCGTTGCAGGCTCTCGGCCATGAGCACGTGCCGTTTGTGATATTCCGTGCGCATGCGGTGCAGCACGGCATCATAGTGGCCGAGGGCGAGGAAATAGGCGGCCGTGCGTTGCAGGTGGCCGGGCGGATGGCGCAGCATCAGCGAGCGCATCGCCCGCGCCTTGCGGATGAAGGGCGCCGGCGCCACCAGATAGCCGAGCCGTAGCCCCGGAAAGAGCGACTTGGAGAAGCTGCCGATATAGAGCACGCGGCCCGCCGTATCGAAGGCTTTGAGGGCCGGAGAGGGCGGGGCGAGGAAGCTGATCTCGAACTCGTAGTCGTCCTCGACGATGATGAAGTCCTTCTCCGTCGCCGCCTGCAGCAGTCGCACGCGCCGGTCGATCGGCATGGTCGCGCCGGTCGGCGAATGATGGCTGGGCGTGACGAAGACGGCGTCGGTCCCCTCCGGCAGCTCGTCCGGCGGCAGGCCTTCCCCATCGACGTCGACGGTCGCGACATGGGCGCCGCTGAGCAGCAGCGAGGCGCTGATGTCGGGATGGCACGGGTTCTCGCAGACGGCGGTGGCGCCGTTTTCGAGGATCAGCCGGGTGACGATCCACAGGGCGTTCTGCGCGCCGACGGTGACGAGAATCTCGTCCGGATTGGCCTTGATGCCGCGCCGCGGCAGGGTGCGTGAACAGATGTAGTTGACGAGCCGCACATCGTCGGCGGCGGCAAAATCGCTCGCCATCAGGATGAAGTCCTCGCGGGCGAGCGCCCGGCGGGCGCAGTCGCGCCAGCCATTGAGGTCGAAGAGCGTCGGGTCCATCTGGCCATAGAGGAACGGGTAGGGATAGCGCCGCCAGTCGAGCGGCTTCTCGACCTGCCGCACCACGCTGAAATCCATCGTCACCTTGCGCGTCCAGTCCACCGGCGGCGCGCCGGACGCGGGGCGCTCGCCTTCGAGGCTGCGGCCCGGCGGATTGCGGGCGATGCGGTAGGAGCTGCGGTCCACCGCCTCCACATAGCCCTGCGAGACCAGTTCCTGATAGGCGAGCGTCACGGTGATGCGCGAGATGTGCAGATAGGCCGCGAGCCGGCGTGTCGAGGGTAGCTGGGCACCCGGCTGGATGCGGCCGGCGACCACGGCGGAGGCGACCGTTTCGCGAAGCTGGGCCTGCAGGCCGAGCCCGCTTTCCCTGTCGATGAAGAAGATCGTCTCCGAGACGTGGGTTTGCACGGCGCCTCCCTAAACTGGATTTATTCAACTTCCAAACTGGATATAACGCAAGTGGGATACCAGTCTTATCTCTATACCCACAAGACCGGCACAGTCGGCGGGGATCATCAAAAGGAGGAGAGCATGCGTTTCAGGACTATCCATGGCCTGGCGGCCACGACGAGCATCGTGGCAGGGCTTTTTGCGTCAGGTTTCGCTTACGCTGAAACCCGGCTTGTCGTCGGTTACCAGCAGATCGTCGGCCCGTTCGTCGCCGCCATCGCCGACGGCCGCTTCGATGCGGCCGTCAAGGAGGCGGGCTATGCCATCGACTGGCGCCAGTTCTCGTCGGCCGGCGACATCACGACGGCGCTCGCCTCGGGCGACGTCCCGATCGGCGTGCTCGGCTCCACCGGTACGGCGGCTGCCGCCACCCGCGGCGTCGACCTGCAGCTTTTCTGGATCCTCGACAATATCGGCAAGTCCGAGGCGCTGGTCGCCCGTGACGGTTCGGGCATCGAGAAGCCGGAAGACCTCAAGGGCAAGAAGGTTGCCGTTCCCTTCGTGTCCACCTCGCATTTCCATCTCCTCGTCGGCATGAACGAGGTGTGGAAGGTCGATCCGAAGGAGGTCGAAATCCTCAACCTGAAGCCGCCGCAGATCGTTGCCGCCTGGCAGCGCGGCGATATCGATGCCGCCTATGTGTGGCCGCCGGCGCTCTCGGAAATCCTGAAGACCGGCAAGACGATCTCCGACAGCGAGGTCATCGGCGCGGCGAGCGTGCCGACCTTCGACGGCCTGGTCGTCGACAAGGCCTGGGCGGCGGAAAACCCCAAGCTGATGGAAGCCTTCACCAAGGTGCTGGCCCAGTCCTACTCCGACTACAACACCAACAAGGCAAGCTGGACGGCGGATTCCGCGCCGGTGCAGGGCATCGTCAAGCTGATCGGCGGCGACGGCCCGAGCACGGTCGAGGCGCTGGGGCTGCTTTCCTTCCCGAATGCCGACGAACAGGCATCCGATACATGGCTCGGCGGCGGGGCGACCCGCGCGCTCAATGAAAGCGCGAAATTCCTCGTCGAGCAGAAGCAGATCGGCCAGGCGCTCGACGACTACGCGCCCTTCGTGAACGCCGATTTTGCCAACGCGGCCGCGAAATAACGCGCATCCGCCGCTCTTGCACCGGCCGCTTCGGCCGGCCGGTGCCACCTTCATCTCATAGAGCAGTTCCAGCGAAACCGGCCGGGCCGTTTCGCGTTGGGAGTTGCACGAGAACTCTATACGACCCGTGACCGAGGTGCAGGGAGGCATGTCGCATGGAAACGCTTAGTGTCAGGAACATCAGTCTAACTTATCCGGGCCTTTACTCGGATCAGGCGGTAATCGCCCTCAAGGGGGTCAATCTCACCATCAACAGCGGTGACTTCGTCGTCGCGCTCGGAGCGTCGGGCTGCGGAAAGACGACGCTGCTCAATCTGATGGCGGGCTTCATGGCGCCATCGGACGGCGATATCTCGCTCGGCAACCACCGGGTCAACGGCCCCGGCGCCGAACGCGGCGTGGTGTTCCAGAAGCACGCGCTCCTGCCGTGGCTGAACGTCATCGAGAACACCGAATTCGGCCTCAAGCTGCGCGGCGTCGACAAGGCGACGCGGCGGGAGCTGGCGACCAAGAACCTCGCGCTCGTCGGCCTGCAGGATTTCCACCGCCACATGATCTATCATCTGTCCGGCGGCATGCAGCAGCGCGTCGGCATCGCCCGGGCGCTGACCTGCGATCCGGCCATGCTGCTGATGGACGAGCCGATGGCCGCACTCGACGCGCTGACCCGCGAAACCATCCAGGAACTGCTGCTGAAGGTCTGGCAGCTCACCAACAAGATGTTCTTCTTCATCACGCACAGCGTGGAAGAGGCGCTTTTCCTCGGTTCGCGGCTGATCGTCATGTCGCCGCGCCCCGGCCGCATCACCCATACCTACGAACTCGATTTCAATCGCCGGTTCCTCGCGGAGGGCAATGCCCGCGCCATCAAGTCCAGCCCCGAATTCATCCGCATGCGCGAAGAGGTTCTGGGCATCATCTATGGCGACGAGCGAGCGTCCGGCAATCCGGAGGTGGCCCATGCTTGACCGTGTGACCCGTGCCAAGCCCGCAAAGGCGGGCAAGATCTTCGGCGCCCCCGGCGACGGCGCCAGCGGGATGATCAGCCTGATGACGTCCCTCGTGCTCATCGCGCTCTGGTTCCTTGTTACGGAATCGGGCTGGGTCAAGCCGCTGTTCCTGCCATCGCCGCTGGCGGTCTGGGACAAGTTCATGCTGGCGCTGACGGACGGGGTCTCCAACTCCACCCTCACGCAGCATACGCTGGCCAGCATTGCCCGTGTCTTCGGCGCCTTCGCGCTGGCGCTGGTCCTGGCCGTGCCGATCGGCATCCTGATGGGCGTCAATCGGTTTGTGCGCGGTCTGTTCGATCCGATCATCGAATTCTACCGCCCGCTGCCGCCGCTCGCCTATCTGCCGCTGGTCATCATCTGGCTCGGCATCGGTGAATTCCCGAAGGTCTTCCTCATCTTCCTGGCGATCTTCGCACCGATGGCCATTGCCGCACGGGCCGGGGTGCGCTCGGTCTCGACGGAACAGATCCACGCCGCCTATGCCATGGGCGCAACCCGCGGGCAGGTCATCAGCCAGGTGATCATGAAGGCCGCCCTGCCGGAAATCTTCACCGGCATGCGCATCGGCATCGGCGTCGGCTGGACGACCCTGGTGGCCGCCGAAATGGTGGCGGCCAACCGCGGCCTCGGCTTCATGGTGCTCAATGCGGCCGAAAACCTCGAAAGCGATACCGTGATCATGGGCATCCTCATCATCGGCATCTTCGCCTTCGCCTTCGACCTTCTGATCCGCTACCTCGAAAAGGTGCTGATCCCCTGGAAGGGGCGGCTCTAGCCCCTTCGCAACCCCTCAATCGATCCGGCCTGGCGGCCAGTGAGGACGGCGTCCGCCGTCCCCGGCGGAGCCATGCCTTCCGACAAGCCAGAGGACATGACGATGACTTTGACCGCAACCGACCTCAAGAACCTGTTCGATGCCTTCAACCGGCACGACATCGACGGGGTCATGCATTTCTTCGCCGAGGACTGCGTTTTCAATGCGGTCGGCGGCCCGGAGGTCTACGGCGTCCGCTTCACGGGGCGCCAGGCGATCGCCGACGCCTTCAGCGGCGTGTGGAAGGCGATGCCCGATGCCGAATGGGCCAATCACAGCCATTTCGCCGACGGCGACCGCGGCGTTTCCGAATGGACCTTCCGCGGTACGGCGGCCGACGGCAGCCGCATCGAGGCGGAAGGCTGCGACCTCTTCACCTTCGAGAACGGCAAGATCGTGCGCAAGCAGGCGTTCCGCAAGAACCGCCCGGTCCTGCAACCCCGCTACTGATGGCCGGAGCAAAGCCATGCAACAGCACGCTATTCCCCTGAAGGCCGAACGGCAGCCCTTCGATCCGGCCTACGACCCCAACCGTTCGCGCAGCCCCGGCACGGGCAAGGACTACGCGCCGACCTACTGGATCGGCACTGCCGGCCCGGAACCGGAGGACGACGGCCCCGTTACCGGCGACATGGATGTCGACGTCGCCATCATCGGCTCGGGTTATACGGGCCTGTCCTGTGCCATCCACCTGGCGCGCGAGCATGGCATCAAGGCGACCGTGCTGGAGGCCAACGGCGTCGCCTGGGGCTGCAGCACCCGCAACGGCGGGCAGGCGCAGATTTCCGCCGGCCGCCTGAAGCGCTCGCAATGGATCGCCCGCTGGGGCGTCGACATCGCGCGGAAGATGCATGCCGAGATCTCCGAGGGCTTCGATCTCTTCCGCTCGCTGATCCGCGAGCCGGAGATCGATTGCGACCCGCAGGACGGCGGCCATCTCTACATCGCCCATCGCGACAAGGTG
Source organism: Shinella sp. G-2 (assembly GCF_050172695.1). Classification (NCBI taxonomy): domain Bacteria; kingdom Pseudomonadati; phylum Pseudomonadota; class Alphaproteobacteria; order Hyphomicrobiales; family Rhizobiaceae; genus Shinella; species Shinella sp. G-2. The sequence goes on from NZ_JBBEYH010000021.1 coordinate 12,755, forward strand.
CTGCCGGCGCTCGAAAACGAGGTCCGCGTGCTGAACGACACCTTCGGCTACCGCGCCCGCATGATCTCGCGCGGCGAGGTCCACAGCGACTTCGTGCGGGACGCGGAAGCGCGCGGGGCGATGTACGAGCCCGACGGCATGGGCATCCATGCCGCCAAGCTCGCCTTCGGCTACCTGCGTCTTGCCCGCCGGCTCGGTGCGAAGGTGCACACGGCCAGCCCCGTGCTCGACTGCACGGCCAAGGGCGGCATGCACTATCTGCGCACGCCCGGCGGCACGGTGCGGGCGCGCGCCGTCTGCATCGCCACGGCCGGCTACACCTCGCCCAACATGAACGCGCTGACGAAGCACCGGCTGATGCCGATCCTGTCGAACTCCATCGTCACGCGGCCGCTGACGGACAGCGAGCGCGACGCCCTGAACTTCAAGGCGCGCATTCCGCTCACCGACACGCGCACGCTCCGCCACTACTACCGCATGATGCCGGACGGACGGGTGCAGATCGGCAGTCGCAGCGCCATTACCGGGCGCGATGCGGTCAACCCGAAGCATCTCGACCTGCTGCTGGAAGGCCTCTACCGCAAGTTCCCGACGCTGCGCGGTATCAAGGTCGATTACTCCTGGTGGGGCTGGGTGGATGTCAGCCATGACATGATGCCCCGCATTTTCCAGCCGGACCCGTCCCAGCAGCTGTTTTACGCCATGGGCTATGGCGGAAACGGCGTCATGTATTCGGCCCAGGCGGGCCGTCGCATGGCCCAGATGGTCGCCGGCAAGGGCGCCGGCCTCGACCTGCCCATCTTCACCTCCCCCCTACCGAGCCACGGACTGCTGACGCCGTTCCGGCGGCTCGGCCAGTGGGGCATGTACCGCTGGTACTACCTGCGCGACGAAATCCTCTAACCCATTGAAATCAATTCCAGGAAAGGAACTCGCCATGAAAATGACCACCGAGGAAGCCTTCGTCAAAGTTCTCCAGATGCATGGCCTCGAAAATGCGTTCGGCATCATCGGCTCGGCCATGATGCCGGTGTCGGACCTGTTCCCGAAGGCCGGCATCAGGTTCTGGGACTGCGCCCACGAAACCAATGCCGGCATCATGGCCGACGGCTTCAGCCGTGCGACAGGCACGATGGCCATCGCCATCGGCCAGAACGGCCCGGGTGTCACCGGCTTCATTACCGCCATCAAGACGGCCTACTGGAACCACACGCCGCTGCTGATGGTGACGCCGCAGGCGGCCAACAAGACCATCGGCCAGGGCGGCTTCCAGGAAGTCGACCAGATGGCGATGTTCGAGGAGATGGTCTGCTACCAGGAAGAGGTCCGCGATCCCTCGCGTATTCCCGAGGTGCTGAACCGCGTCATCGAAAAGGCCTGGCGCGGCTGCGCCCCGGCGCAGATCAACATCCCGCGCGACTACTGGACCCAGGTCATCGACGTCGACCTTCCGGCCATCGTCCGCTTCGAGCGTCCGGCCGGCGGCCCGCAGGCCATCGCGGAAGCGGCAAAGCTGCTCTCCGAGGCGAAGTTCCCGGTCATCCTCAACGGTGCCGGCGTCGTCATCGGCGGCGCCATCGGCGAATCCATGGCGCTGGCCGAACGGCTCGATGCGCCGGTCTGCTGCGGCTACCAGCACAATGACGCCTTCCCCGGCAGCCACCGCCTGTCGGTCGGCCCGCTCGGCTACAACGGTTCGAAGGCGGCGATGGAGCTGATCTCGAAGGCCGACGTGGTGCTGGCGCTCGGCACGCGCCTCAACCCGTTCTCCACGCTGCCGGGCTATGGCATCGACTACTGGCCGAAGAATGCCGCGATCATCCAGGTCGACATCAATGCCGACCGCATCGGCCTGACCAAGAAGGTCAGCGTCGGTATCTGCGGCGATGCCAAGCAGGTGGCGAGCCAGATCCTCGAACAACTGACGCCGGCCGCCGGCAATGCGGGCCGCGAGGAGCGCAAGGCGGCAATCCACCAGACGCGCTCGGCCTGGCAGCAGCAGCTCTCCTCGATGGATCATGAGGACGACGATCCGGGCACGGAATGGAACGAGGCGGCCCGCAGCCGCGAGCCGAACCGCATGTCGCCGCGCCAGGCCTGGCGGGCGATCCAGGCCGCGCTGCCGCAGGAGGCAATCGTCTCCACCGACATCGGCAACAACTGCGCCATCGGCAATGCCTATCCGACCTTCGAGAAGGGCCGCAAATATCTGGCGCCGGGCATGTTCGGCCCCTGCGGCTACGGCTTCCCGTCCATCGTCGGGGCCAAGATCGGCTGCCCGGACGTGCCGGTGGTCGGCTTTGCCGGCGACGGCGCCTTCGGCATCTCGATGAACGAGATGGGCGCGATCGGCCGCGAAGGCTGGCCGGCGATCACCATGGTGATCTTCCGCAACTACCAGTGGGGTGCGGAAAAGCGCAACACGACGCTGTGGTACGCCAACAACTTCGTCGGCACGGAGCTGAATCCCAATCTCAGCTACGCCAAGGTGGCCGAGGGCTGCGGCCTGAAGGGCGTCGCCGTCGATACGCCGGCCGCGCTGACCGAGGCGCTGACCAAGGCTATCGAGGACCAGAAGAACGGCATCACGACCTTCGTGGAAGTCATCCTCAATCAGGAGCTCGGCGAGCCCTTCCGCCGCGACGCCATGAAGAAGCCGGTGCCGGTCGCCGGCATCGACCGCGCCGACATGCGTCCGCAGAAGCGCGCCTGACGCCCATCGCAATGCTCCGCCCGGTCCTGCCGGGCGGGGCAGGTTTCACGCCAGCGAACGGAACGACATCATGAGCCTCGCCGCCTCCGTCCACGACCGCTTCCGGGGCATGCCCTCGGGATTTTCCACCTACTGGCCGGGCTTCGCCGTCACCGCCGCGGTGGCCGTCGCCGCCCAGTTCCTGTCCGACCACTACGGCGCGCCGGCCATGCTGATGGCGCTGCTGCTCGGCATCGCCTTCCATTTCCTTTCGGAGGAGGGACGGTGCGTCGCCGGCATCGATTTCTGTTCCAAGAAGGTGCTGCGCATCGGCGTGGCGCTGCTCGGCATGCGCATCAGCGTCGATCTCCTGATCGGCCTCGGCGCCAGCACGATCCTGCTGCTCGTCACGGCCATCGCCGCCACCATCGGCTTCGGCCTGCTGGCCGCCAAGCTGCTCGGCCGCGGCTGGCGGCTGGCGCTCATCACCAGCGGTTCCGTCGCGATCTGCGGCGCCTCTGCCGCCATGGCCATCGCCGCGGTGCTGCCCAAGAACGAGTTCTCCGAGCGCAATCTCATCTTCACCGTGCTCTCCGTCACGGTTCTGTCCACCCTCGCCATGATCGCCTATCCGATCCTCGCCCAATATATGGGGCTCGATGCGCGGGCGACGGGCATCTTCTTCGGCGGCACCATCCACGACGTGGCCCAGGTCGTCGGCGCGGGTTTCTCGGTTTCGCCCGAGGCGGGCGAGACGGCGACGCTCGTGAAGCTCATCCGCGTCACAATGCTGGCGCCGGTCGTGCTCACCTATTCGGTCGCGCTGCGCAACGTGCCGCAGGGCGAGGGCGAAACGGGCAAGCGCCCGCCGCTGCTGCCCGGCTTCGTCATCGCCTTCCTCATCCTCGCCGCGCTCAACTCCTTCGGCGTGATCCCGGACATCGTGGCGAAGGCCGGCTCGGAAGCCTCGCGCTGGGCGCTGCTCGCCGGCATCGTCGCGGTCGGCATGCGCACGTCGCTGCGCCGCGTGCTCGATGTCGGGGGCGATGCCGTCGCGCTCATCGTCGCTGAAACCCTCTTCATCGCCGCCTTCATCCTCGTCGGTATCCATTATCTGGGGCACGCCTGATGAAACCGCTCGATCGCATCCTTGAAACCGCCAAAGCCGCGCCGCGCCGCATCGTGCTTGCCGAAGGGGAAGACCCGCGCATCGTCGAAGGCGCGGTCCGCGCGGTGCGGGAAGGCATCGCCGAGATCGTCCTTGTCGGCGATCGCAGGGTGGTGGAGGCCCGCCTTGCCGACGCGGGCGCGACGCCAGGTTCCATCGCCGTCGAGGATCCGGCCGCCTCTGCACTCGCCCCGCGCCTTGCCAGCGCCTACCACGCCCTTCGCGCCGGCAAGGGCGTCGATGCCGCGGCGGCAGCCGAGGCGCTGCGCTCGCCGCTCGTCTTCGCCGCCATGATGGTGCGCGAGGGGGCGGCGGACGGTACGGTCGGCGGCGCGGTGGCGACGACCGCCGACACGGTGCGCGCCGCCCTCCAGACCATCGGCCGCGCGCCGGGCGTCGGCCTCGTATCGAGCTTCTTCCTGATGATGCTGTGCGCGCCGCATCATGTGAAGAAGGGTGTCTTCGTCTTTTCGGACTGCGGCCTCGTCGTCGATCCCGATGCGGCGGGCCTTGCCGATATCGCGCTCGCCTCGGCGCGTTCCTACGAGGCGCTGGCGGGCCTGCCGGCCAAGGTGGCGATGCTCTCCTTCTCGACGGCCGGAAGCGCCGCGCATGAGCGGGTCTCCAAGGTGGTGGAGGCGACGCGCCTTGCCCATGCCACCGCGCCCGATCTCGTCATCGATGGCGAACTGCAGTTCGACAGCGCCTTCGTCGAGGCCGTCAGCACGGCCAAGGCGCCGCAATCGGTGCTGCACGGCGCGGCGAACGTCTTTGTCTTCCCTAATCTGGATGCCGCCAATATCGGCTACAAGATCGCCCAACGCATCGGCGGGGCGACGGCCATCGGCCCCATCCTGCAGGGGCTCGCCAAGCCGGCCAACGACCTTTCCCGCGGCTGCTCGGCCGACGACGTCTTCCACATGATCGCCGTCACCGTGGTGCAGGCGCAGGGCAACACGCCCTGACCGTCTATTCCACCACCGTGATGACAGGGGTTTCGGCGCGTCCGCGCAGCGGCCGCTCCGGCATGAGGTGGAAGAAGATGAGCGAGGTCGCCGTCGCAGTGGCGCAGGCGGCGAAGATATAGGTGAAGGGCAGGGCCGACGTTACGGCGGCGCTGGCCGCCTGCAGATGTTCCCCGCCGAGTGGCAGGCCGTTGCCGAGCGCGATGGCGCCGAGCAGGGCAACACCGAGCGCCCCGCCGAGCGAGCGCAGGAAGGTCAGCGCGCCGGTCGCGACGCCGAGATGCACCTGGTCGACGGCATTCTGGACGGAGACGGTGGCGACCGGGAAGGTCATGCCGGAGCCGAAGCCGACGCCGAATGTCAAAAGTTCCAGCGTAAGCAGCGATGTGCGCCCGGCGAGAAACGCCAGCGCGATCAGGCAGATGACGCTGAGCGTGCCGCCGACGAGTGCGAGCCGCTTGTAGTGGGTGAAGCGCGGGATCGTGCGGCCGCTGCTCGACGCGCCAATCACTGTGCCGAGCAACAGGCCGAGCATGACCATGCCGGAACTGCTGGCGGACAGCCCGTGGAAGGATTGCCCGTAGACCGGGATATAGACGGCCAGGCCCACATTGGCGGTCTGGCCCAGGAACATCGCCAGCGTGCCGTTGCGCACGACGGGATTGGCGAGAACCTCGAGAGAGATCAGCGGCTCGCTGGCCTGCCGCAGGCGAAGGGCGAAGAGGCCCCAGAAGACGAAGGAGCAGCCGAGCAGTCCGAGGATGACCGGCGACAGCCAGTCATAGCGGCTGCCGCCCCAATTGAGGGCGAGCAGCAGCAGCGCCGTCGCCGTGATCAGAAGGGTCGCGCCCGCGCCGTCGATGCGGTGCGAACGGGCGGCGATGGGCAGCTTCTTCAGGGGATTGTTGACGATCGCCAGCGCCACCAGCCCGAGGGGAATGTTGATCCAGAAGATCAGCGACCAGTGGAGATGATCGGCAAAGGTGCCTCCGAGCAACGGACCGGCAATGCTGGCGACGGCCCAGGTCCCGGAAATCCAGGCGGCATAGCGCGCGCGTTCACGCGGTGGCACGAGGTCGCCGATGACCGTCTGCGACAGGGCGAACAAACCGCCGCCGCCGAGGCCCTGGACCGCACGGCCGAGGATCAGCACCAGCATGTTGGGCGCCAGGGCGCTGATCAGCGAGCCGATGAGGAAGATGATGATGGCGGCGAAGATCGTCGGCCGCCGGCCGTAGACGTCGGATATCTTGCCGTAGAGCGGCGCCATGGCCGTCGCGGTCAGGAGATAGCCCGTCACCACCCAGGGCAGGTAGTCGGCATGGCCGAGCGCCTTGCCGATGGTCGGCATGGCGGGTGCGACGATGGTCTGGTCGAGCGCGGCCAGCAGCATGGAGAGGAGGACGCCGCCGATGATGACGTTCTTTTCCGGTTCCGACAAAGCCGGGGCCACCGGGGCGATTCCATTCAGATGAGATGCTTCAGTCATTCCTGCAGTCCGGTATGTCGGGGGCGCCGCTTCGCCCATGGGTATTCAGAGGGTCGGGGCGGGAGTGTCAACCCCTGCCGCCCGACCCGTTTGCCTGCGACCCGCCCGTTGGACGCGAGCGGCCTGGAGCGTGACAGGTTTAGGCTGAACCAGACATGCTCTCAATTCTTTTGTTTTCGTTTGTCTTTTCGGGAAAACCGGTTCCCACTTTTCCCTGACAAACTCTAGTAGTCCACCAGGCGCCTTTCACCTTCCGCCTCGCCGAAATGGGGCTGGACGCCGAGCAGTGGTGCGACGCGGCGGATGATTGCCCTGATCATCGGGGCGGCGGTGGATGCGGCGGTGCGTCCGCCATTCTCGCCGGTATGGGGGGCGTCGATGATGGAAAGGACGATGTAGCGCGGCTTGTCCATCGGGAAAGCGGCGACGAAGGCATTGAAGTTGATATTCTTGGCGTAGCGCCCGTTGATCACCTTGTCGGCCGTGCCCGTCTTGCCGCCGACATGGAAGCCCTCGACCTGAGCGTTGCGGCCCGAGCCCTTCTGGCCGTTCCAGTCGTAGAGGTAGCGCATGTCGGCGCTCGTCTTCTCCTTGAGCACGCGCGTTGCGAAGGCCTGCGCGTCATCCCTCGAGCGCGGCAGGAAGGTCGGCTGGACGAGGTAGCCGCCGTTCATCAGCGCGGCCGCGGCGACGGCGGTCTGCAGCGGCGTCGTCGCCACGCCATGGCCGAAGGAGATCGTGACGGAATTGATCTTCTTCCAGGTGCGCGGCTGGGTGGGTGTCGCCACGCCCGGCATTTCCGTCTCCAGCTTCGACAGCAGGCCGAGGCGGGTGAGGAACTGCTGGTGGCCCTCGATGCCGACCATGTCGGCCACGGCGGCGGTGCCGATGTTGGAGGAGTACTGGAACACTTCCGGAATGGAGAGCGCCCGGTTCTTGCCCTTGAAATCGCGGATGGTGAAGCCGCCCATGCGGATGGGGCGGGAGGCGTCGACGACGGAGTTCAGCGTGATCTTGCCCTCGTCGAGGCCCATGGCCAGCGTGAAGCTCTTGAAGGTCGAACCCATCTCGAAGGTCGCGTTGCTGATGCGGTTGAACCAGCCCTTCTCGTATTCCTTGTCGACGGTGCCGTCGGCAAGGCGGCGGGACGGCTCGTTCGGATCGTAGTCGGGAACCGAGGCCATGGCGAGGACCTCACCCGTCTCGACGTCGAGGATCACGGCGCCGGCGGCTTCCGCCTCGTAGTCGGTCATCGCCTTGGCGACCACCTCGCGCACGATGTTCTGGACGCGCAGGTCGATCGAGAGCCGGATGGGCTCGAGCCGCGTGTCGTCGGTCAGTCCCGCCGCGCGCAGGTCCGCCAGGCCCTGCTGGTCGAGATAGCGCTCCATGCCGGCAAGGCCCTGGTTGTCGACATTGACATGGCCGACGATATGCGCGGCGGTGGCGCCGCCGGGATAGAAGCGCCGCTTTTCCGGGCGGAAGCCGATACCCGGCAGGCCGAGCGCGAGGATATCGGCCTGCTGCTTGGGCGTCAGTTGCCGCCGCAGCCACTGGAAAGCGCTGTCCGAGCGCAGCCTGCGATGCGTCTCGCGCCAGTCGAGATTCGGCACCACCAGAGCCAGCTTCTCCACCACCTCGTCGGCATCGATGATGCGGCGCGGTTCGGCATAGAGCGAGACGGTGTTGAGGTCGGTCGCCAGCAACAGGCCGTTGCGGTCGAGAATGTTCGGGCGGGAGGCGACGGTGTGTGCGCCGGCGCCGATGGCGGCGGATTGCAGCGGCTCGGAGAGGCCATACTGGACGAGGCGCACGCCGAGCGCGATATAGGCCAGGACGAAGGCGCCGATCACCACGGCCAGCCGCCGGCGCGCCCGCGCCCGAAGGCGGACATTGGTGCCGAGGAAGGTGGCGTCCCGCATGCCGGGTTCCGGCGCGAGGGTGAAATGCGCGCGGCTCTTCAGCCGCATGATGAAAGCGATCATTCCGCACCTGCCTGACAATCCGCACTGCCGCGGCGGCGGCTCTGTCGCCCGGCAGAGAAGAGCCTGCGGGCAAAGGTGCTGGAAAACCAAGGAAAAAGTCGGCGCGGGTCCGCGCATCATTAAACTTGTATTAATATACATTTAAAGTTTCGCGGCGGCTGGTTAACAACAGCGGGTTGGCGGCGACTTCGGGCGATATCGCCGCCGGTGCCGCCCTTTTCCCGGGCCGGCGACGTTCCTAACTATGTCGCATCCTTCGGTCCCTCCTTCCGGTTTCCAGTCATGATCATGTCTTGCCGCGATGCGATCCTCTCCGCCATTCAGGCTTTTGCCGAACGCAGCCCCCTGGTCGACGCGCTGGTCCTCACCGGCTCGCTGGCGCGGATGGACGGTTCGGCCGATGCGCTGTCGGATATCGACGTGGAGTTCGTCTCATCGGATCCCGCGGCGCTGGGACGGGAGGACGGCTGGCTTCGCGAGATCGGCCCGCTCGTCACCGTCCTACGGCTGGAGCCTGACGGGGACCAGGACTGGGCGACCCGTCTTGCCATCTACGAGGACGGCACGAAGGTGGATTTCACGCTTGCGGGGAGGGAGCGCATCGCCGCCATGCGGCGCGATGGCGAACTCGACGCCCTCTATGAACGCGGCTATCGCGTTCTGCTGGACAAGCCGGGGCTGACGGCCGGCCTTCCCGCCGCGGGCGGCGGCTTTCCGGCTGTGGAGTTGCCGTCGGCGGAGGCCTATCGGGCGGCCGTCGAGGAATTCTGGTTCGAGGCCGTGCATATCCCGAAATATCTCGCGCGCGGCGAGCTCTGGCTCGTCAAGGAGCGGGACGGGACGATGAAGTCGTTGCTGCTGGCGATGATGGAATGGCACGCGGCGGCAACCGCCGCCGCGCCCGTCGACACCTGGCACATCGGAACGCGCCTGCGCCAATGGGTCGATCCGCGCACCTGGGACGACCTGCAGGAAACCTTCGGCCGTTTCGACCGGGACGATACCGAACGGGCCTTTGTCGCGACGACCGCGCTCTACGGCCGGCTTGCAAGGACGGTGGCGCAGAAGCTCGGCTACACCTATCCGGCCGACGTGGAAAAGGCGATCCGCCGGATCGCCTCCACTCGCTCCTGATCCTTGGGCCTTGCGGCCTCAGAAGCTGCGCTGGAAGCGCACCACCCCGCCGACGAGGTCGTCGTCGCCGCGGAAGCCGCGGAACGCGGTGTAGTTCAACTCCGGGGTGATCCGGAAGCCCGGCACGACATCGTAGGCGACGTTGATGGCGCTCGCCCAGGTGCCGTCCTCTTCGACGACGACCTGTCCGTTGAAGGTCGCCTTTTCGCTGAGCTTGGCCGAAAGGCCGCCCCACAGGGCCCAGTCGCCGTACCAGCTACCGTAGTAGTTCGGCCTGTCGGCGTCCGTCTGGTAGCTGCCCATGAAGAACAGCGAAAGGGCGTCGGTCACATTGAGGTCGAGGCGGGCCTTGAAGGCGAAGGCGTCGTAGCGGCTGTCATAGGCGACCATGCCGAAGGCGTTGCCCCAGTCCTGCTCGTATTTGACGCCGGCGATGAGATGGGGCAGGGCGCTGTCGACCGTCAGGTCGAACCATTCGCGATGGGCGACGCCCCCTGCATCCACCGTTTCCATCTCCCAGGATCCGGTGCCTTCCTCGGCGCCGATCATGGCGGAGAGGCCGTTGCCGAAGTCGTAGGTGTAGCTCACCTGCGCCGTGCGGTCGCCGGAATAGTAGATGACGTCGTCATAGACGACATTGCCGGCGGCCCAGGTCCAGTTCGCGAAGAGGGAATCGGCAAGGCCCACCGAGAAGCCGGCAGCCTCGATCAGCGCTTCGGAGACATAGGAGCGCGTGCCGGAAGCCTTGTATTCGAAGCGTGCCTCGATGTTGGAGCGCAGCGTGCCCAGTTCCGTTTCGCTGCGCGCGTCGAAGCGCAGGCTCGCGCGCGTCTTGCCCTTCATGCCGCCCAGCGAGCCGCCCCAGTAGACGTCGTCGCCGACGGCGATCTCGTGGCGGAGGTAGCCGCCGATCCGCAGGCAGGTCTCCGTGCCGGGAATGTAGAAGAAGCCCTGTCCATAGGCGTCGCAGACGCGGACATGGTCGGCCGGTTCGGCATCCGCGGCGGCGGCGGGCTGCACGCCCGCCATCATGCACAGTGCGGCGGCCGTGCCCGCAAGGATCGTCAGGCTGTTTCGTTTGGTCATGATCGGTTCTGTCCCCTCTGTGGTTCTGGTTTGAAAATCGGGAAGGCTCCGCCCCTGCCGCGCGCCGGAGGCAAGCGGATCGGTGTGCGATCTCGATGCGGAGGAAGGCCGGCATCGTCCCCCGATGCCGGCTCATGCGTTCAGGCGGCGGTTGGCCTTAGCTACGCGGCGGCCAGACGTCTCCGGTCAGGCCGGTCTTCGGCTCGCCAAGCAGCGGCGTCTTCAAGGCGCGGATGCCGTCGATGCTGATCAACCAGATGATGTTGCGGTCATATTCGGTGAAGACCGCGAAGCTGGCATTCTCGTAGGTATAGTCCGGCATTTCCTTGGGCGTGGGGAAGCGCGGCACGTAATAGCCGGCGATCTTCGGGTTCGTCGGATCCTTGACGTCGAAGATCTGCAGGCCGGCATTGTAGAAGGCGTAGGGCAGGATGCCCTCGCGGCTGTAGCCGGGCTGATGCGTGGTGCCGGAGCGCTTCGGGCCGAAGCTGCCGCGCCGCTGGCAATAGTCGGTGAACTCGGCCTCTTCCGGCGGCGTCGGGCGCGGGAAGGTGGCGACGACCTTCGGATCCTTCGGGTTCTTGGCGTCGATGACCAGTACGTCCTTGTAGGGCTCGTAGCAGTTGGAGTTCATCGGGTAGCCGTTGGCGAAGACGTAGCCGGTGCGTTCGTACTGGCTGGTGTCGGCATTGTCGAATTCCGTGCCGGCGAAGCTCGGTGGAATGCTGAGATGGCCGAGCATTTCCGGCGTGCCGGGATTGCTCAGGTCGAAGGTGTAGAAGCCGAGACCGCCCATGGCGCCGAAGCCGATCGTGCCGCCCTTCTCGACGGGCTTGGGCAGGAACAGCGGCATGCGCGAGCCCATCCAGGAGGTGCGGTTGCCGGCGCGCGGGTTCATCAGGTAGGCGTCCTCGCTCGCCTTGTCGCCGACGACCTGGCCGGGAACCGTGACCTGGCTGACGAAGACCGGATTGGCCGGGTCCGTCATGTCCCAGGCCTGGTAGCCCGGCGAATGCAGGTAGTCCGGATACTCGGTCAGCGCATAGCTGTCGTCGGGTGCGGCCGACAGATACATGTATTTGCCGCCGAACCAGGCGGGGGCGTCGAGCGAGCCGGAGCCCTGCTGCTCGCCGATCGGCGCGTCGGGGTTCTTGATGTCGGTGGTGCGCGTGGCGATCAGCTTCCAGTCGCTCGGCAGCGGGCCGTTCATCTCGTAGACCTTGAAGCCCTTGAGCGAATTGTACTTGCGCAGCGTCTCGACGATGTCGGGCTGGGTGCGCTTGTTGTCGAGGATGCCGAAGCGGCCGATCTCGTAGGAGGCGACGACGACATTCTTCTGCAGCTTTTCGCTCCAGGCGATGGTGATGCCGCCGAAATAGTCCTGGACGGTCTTGGCGTCCCATTCCTCGCTGGAGCCTTCCGGCCCCCAGACGCCGCCCTTGGAATAGACGACCTCGGCCTTTGTCGGATCGGTGATGTCGAGCACGCGCATATAGTCGCGGTCGTGCAGGTACATGTAGCGCTTGCCGTCGAAGTCCGCGACATCCGGCCAGGCGTGCCACGGCGAGGTAATGTGCGGGTAGAAGGCGATCTCCTCGACATTGCTCTTGTAGGTCTTGTCGTCCCAATGGGTGAGCTGACCGGGGAAGGGCTCGGAGCCGCCGAGCGGCGTGGCGCGCGGCGCCTTGAAGGCGCCCGTCGCCGGATCCATGCCGTAATCCACGCCGGGCGTCAGGGTCGGGGGCATCTTGTCATAGGTCAGCTCCGACCAGCGCTTGAGGTGGGGGTCCTTGATGTTGATCTCCGTCGGGACCTTCTTCTCCCAGCCCGCGCCAAGCGTGGTTCCTGCGGCAAGGCACAAAATTGAGCATGCGATCATCAGCCGTTTCGGCATGGGTGTCTCCTCCTGGTCATGGGTAAATGGGCGAGGCAAACGAAGAACGGCGAGCAAAGCCGGTGGCTTCGCGGTCCGGATTCCTGCGCTGTGAATGAGGATCGTGCGGGCTCCCTCATACCCGCAGCGATCGGCCGCTCCGTTTGCTATGGGTATGAAACAGGCTGGCTTTCCCCATAACAATCGCCTCAATCCGCATTAATTCATGCGGATTTCCTATGAGTGGGGGCGAGCGGCCGTTTTCCTGCGCGGCGTGGGCGGCGCGCTTTCGCCTTCCTCGATGGCATAGACTTCCAGCGGATAGCCGAAATGCTCGTTCATCAGGGTGCGGGCGCGTTCGGCGTTGCGGTCAAGCACGGCCTCCATCAGCTCCGTATGCGGGCCGATGGACTGGGCCTTGTGCAGGGCGGCCATGGCCTCCTCGTAACCGGCGGTCTCGCCGGCGGCGGCGCGCAGCGCCGGAGCGAAGGCGAGGAAACGGTAGTGACGCTGCATCTGGTCGGAAATGGTCGAGCGGAAGCGCATCAGCCAGCTCGATTGCGCCGCGCCGAGCAAGGCCGCATGGAAGGCCTCGTGCCGCTCCATCCAGGTATCGACGGCCGTTTCGGAGGAGTCCTCGAGGATCGTCTTGCAGCGCGACAGGCGATAGTGCGCCGTCACGATGCCCGATTCCCATTCCGCTCCGCCCTCGGCGATGGATTCCAGCAGCAGCGGGATTTCCACCACCGTGCGGGCTCGGGTCAGGTCTTCCAGTTCTGTCCGCGAGACGGGCGCGACAGTGAATCCGCGATTGGAGATGGCGACCACCAGCCGCTCGGCCTCGAGCCGCGACAGCGCCTCGCGCAACGGCGTCCAGCCGACGTCATACGTCTTGCCGAGAGCGCCGAGCTTCAGCGGCGCGCCGGGCTGCAGCCGGGTCTTGAGGATATCGGTCCGCAGCATCTGGTAGGCCGCTTCCGTCTTCGTGCTGGTCTCGTGCTGTTCAGTCAAATCCGCCCCCGGGGTGCCGCCACCATAGGGGGCCGACATATATTCCACAATTATATATAATCATCGATCATTGCCATAATTATATATAATCGTGTTGACTTTATCGGGGCATCTGCGTTTCCTCCACTCCGCGCTGCCATGGCGGCAGCTGGGAGGAAGAACATGGCCACCACGAAATCGAAACTTGTCACGGGCCTGATGGCCGTCGGCCTGGTGCTCGCGGGCATAAGCTCTGCCGCCGCCGACCCGATCCGCATCGGCATCGCCAATTTCGGCGAACACCCGCCGCTCAACGCCGCAATCGCCGGCTTCAAGAAGGCGCTTTCGGAAAACGGCTTCGTCGAGGGCAAGGACGTCGTCTATACGGAGAGCCACACCAATTTCGACGCCTCGCTTGTGCCGCAGATGATTGCCAAGCTGCAGGCCGAACAGCCGAAGCTCGTCTATACCGTCACCACCCCGGTCTCGCAGATCGCCAAGAAGGCGCTCGCCGGCTCCGGCATTCCGGTCATTTTCACCGCCGTCACCGATCCGGTCGCCGGCAAGCTGGTTCCCTCCTGGGAGAGTGGCGACGACGGCATCACGGGCGCGACCGACAGCCAGGACATGGCAGCGGTGCTCGCCTTCACCAGGAAGCTGCTGCCGAACGCCAAGCGCCTCGGCCTGCCCTACAATCCCGGCGAGGCCAATGACGTGGCGCTGCTCGAAAGCCTGCGCAAGATCGCGCCGGAACAGGGCTTTGAAGTGGTCGAGGTCGGCGTCGACAATCTCAACGACATTCAGCAGCGCATCACCTCGCTCGCCGGCAAGGTGGATGTCATCTACGGCCCGACGTCGAACATGATCCAGCCGGCCATTGCCGCTGTTGCGGCCGCTGCGCGCCAGTCTGGCATCCCGGTCGTCAACGCGGTCGATACCGCCGTTCTGGAAGGCTTCGTGCCGGCAAGCTTCGCCGTCAATTACGAGCAGGTCGGCATCAATGCCGGCAAGATCGCGGCCGAGGTGCTGAAGGGCAAGGACCCGAAGTCTATCGCCCCCGTGCGTCCCGCCTATGAGGACCACCAGGCGCTGATCTCGAAGAAGGCCATGGCCGCCTTCGGCATCGAGATCCCCGCTTCGCTCGCCGACTGCAAGTGCATCGTCGACTGACCTGACGCCGGCTGCGGACGGCGGCTCTCCGGGTCTCCGTCCGCCAGCGCGCTTTTGTTTTTACGCAGCTCCGTCCGCACGGTCGCTTCACGCGCCTGCCGGAACTGCTCGAAGGAGGAACGGATGCTTGAAATCCGATCTGCACGAAAGGTCTTCTACAAGGGGCAGCCCGACGAGAAGATCGCCCTCAACGATCTCAGCCTGACACTGCCGACCGGCAATTTCGCGATCGTCATCGGTTCGAACGGCGCCGGCAAGAGCAGCATGCTGAACGCCATTTCCGGCGCGCTGATGCTCGATTCGGGAAAGATTCTCATCAACGGCGACGACGTGACGGCGCTGCCGGTGCACAAGCGCGCAAGCCGCGTCGCCCGCGTCTTCCAGGACCCGATGAAGGGCACTGCCGCCTCGATGACGGTGGCCGAAAACATGCTGCTCGCCGAACTGCGCGGCAAGAAGCTCGGTTTCAGCCGCGGCCTCAACGCCCGGCGTCTCGCCAGCTACCGGGACCGTCTCGCGGCTCTCAGCCTCGGGCTGGAAAACCGGCTGGACACACGCGTCGAGCTGCTTTCCGGCGGCCAGCGCCAGTCGCTCTCGCTGATCATGGCGACCTGCGACCAGCCGGACCTGCTGCTGCTCGACGAGCATACCGCCGCGCTCGATCCGCGCACGGCCGATATCGTCATGCAGGCGACGGTCAGGGCGGTCGAGGCCTTCAACCTCACCACGCTGATGGTGACGCACAACATGCAGCACGCTGTCGATTTCGGCCATAGCGTGGTGATGCTCGACGCCGGCAGGACCCGGCTCGAAATCACCGGCGCGGAGAAGGCCGAGGTCACGATCCCGAAACTCATCGGTCACTTCGGCATGAAGACCGACCGCATGCTGCTGGCGAGCTGAGACGGACATGGATACGGTTTCTACGATATTCTCGAATTTCATCGCGCTCGTGCCGGTCACGCTGGCGCAGAGCCTCATTCTTTCCTTCATCGTGCTCGGCATCATGCTGCCGTTCCGCACGCTGAACTTTCCCGACCTCACCAGCGAAGGCGCGTTTCCGCTCGGTGGCTGCGTCTGCGCGTTGTCGCTGGCCGGCGGTGCACCGGGCTGGCTTGCCATTCTCGTGGCGATGGCTGCGGGGTTCCTGGCGGGAAGCTGCACGGCCTTCGTGCACCTGCGCTTCCGCATCCACACGCTGCTGGCCGGCATCCTGATGATGACCATGCTCTACAGCATCAACCTGCGGCTCATGGGCAAGTCGAACCTTTCGGTCTATGGCACGCCGACCCTCTTCGACGGCGTTCCCTTCACGGAGCCGGGTTTCCCGGTGAGCAAGATCGTCGTCGCCGGCCTGCTCGGCATCGCCGTCTATTGCCTGCTGAACCTCTATTTCCGCACCGAGCGGGGCACGGCCATGCGCGCCGTCGGCTCCAATCCCGACATGGCGGAAGCACAGGGCATCAGCATCTGGGCCGCCACCATCGGCGGGGTCGGCCTTGCCGGCGCCTTCTCGGCGACCAGCGGCGCGCTGATGGTGCAGTCGCAGGGTTTTGCCGACGTCAACATGGGCATCGGTACGCTGATCAACGGTCTTGCCGCGCTGATGATCGGCGAGGCCATCGTCGGCAAGCAGACCATCCGCCGCCAGCTTGCCGCCCCCTTCGTCGGTGCCATCGTCTATTACCAGCTCGTCTCGCTCTGCCTTGCCGCCGGCATGCCGCCGACCGACCTCAAGCTCGCCACCGGCCTCTTCGTGCTCGCCATGCTGGCGCTACCCACCCTCAAGCGCGCCCGCGGCCCCATGCCCGCCCGCGAAACCGTTCGTGAATAGAAGGACTGCCCATGACCATCGATATCAAAGCCGTCGAGGCGCTGGACCGCGACGATCCGTTCGCGGGCTTCAAGAGTCGCTTCGACCTGCCCGACGGCGTTACCTATCTTGACGGTAATTCGCTCGGCGCGGCGCTGCACGCCTCCTATGCCGAGATCGAGAAGGCCGCGAAGCTCGAATGGGGCCGTGACCTCATCCGCAGCTGGAACACCGCCGGCTGGTTCGCCCTGCCGCTGACGCTCGGCGACCGCGTCGGCCGCCTGATCGGCGCCGCGCCCGGCCAGACGGCCGTGACGGACCACACCTCGGCCAATGTCTACAAGGCGCTGCATGCCGCGCTCGGCCTCAATGCGGAGCGCAAGGTCATCGTCGCGGAGAGCGAGAGCTTCCCGACCGATCTCTACATGGCCGAGGGCGTGATGGCGACGCGGCCCGGCACGGTCATGCGGCTGGAGGGCGTCGATGGTGCCCGCATCGAGGACCTGATCGACGAGAGTGTCGCCGTGGTGCTGGTCAACCACGTCAACTACAAGACCGGTGCGTTGCGCGACATGGCGGCGCTGACCCGGCGCGCCCATGAGGCAGGCGCGCTCGTCGTCTGGGATCTCTGCCATTCCGCCGGTGCGTTGCCGGTGGAACTCGACCGCTGCAACGTCGATTTCGCCGTCGGCTGCACCTACAAATACATCAATGGCGGCCCGGGCGCGCCGGCCTTCATCTATGTCGCCGCGCGCCATCAGGACAAGGTCAGCCAGCCGCTTAGCGGCTGGTGGGGCCATGCCCGTCCCTTCGGCTTCGAGCGCAACTATGATGGCGGTGCGGGCATCCTGCGCTTCCTCTCCGGCACGCAGCCGATCCTGTCGCTGCGCGCGCTCTCCGCCGCGCTCGACCTCTGGGACGAGGTGGACCTCGCGGCGATCCGCAAAAAGAGCATCGCGCTGACCGATCTCTTCATTGCGCTGGTCGAGGCGCGCTGCGGCGCGCATGGCCTGAAGCTCGTCGGGCCACGCGACGGCACGACGCGCGGCAGCCAGGTCTCCTTCGAGCATGAGAGCGCCTACGAGATCATGCAGGCGCTGATCGAGCGCGGCGTGATCGGCGACTTCCGCGCGCCGGCGACCATCCGCTTCGGCTTCACGCCGCTCTATACGAGCTTTGCGGATGTGTGGAACGCAGTGGACGTGCTGCATGATGTGATGGAGACGGGCGCCTGGCGCGATGCGCGCTATGCCGTGCGCAGCACCGTGACCTGATACCGGTACATATCGGAAAACAGAGTGGGCGCTTTCCCGTGCGGGAAAGCGCCCTTTCGCGTTTTGGGCCGCGGGCGGACTTATCACATCTCGATATCAATTCATTCAACCTATGTGGATTGTTATATCAGACGGCGGGTTGCATCCATTGCGGGACGGAAGGCTTGGCCTCCAACGGAATGGCGAAAAGGCAATCTCATGGCTCAGGAAACGCAGGCTCAGCTCTATATCGGCGGCACATGGAGGGCGACCTCCGAGACGCTCGCCGTCATCAACCCCGCCAATGAGGATGTCATCGGCACGGTGGCGGTGGCCCGCGAGGCCGACCTTGCCGATGCCACGGATGCGGCCTGGAAGGGCTTCCAGGTCTGGAGCCGGACGTCGCCGGCCGCGCGCGCGGCCATCATCCTGAAGGCCGCCCAGTTGATGCGCGCGCGGGCGGAGGAGATCGCCCGCTCGATCACGCTGGAAAACGGCAAGCCGATTGCCGAGGCCCGGCTGGAGGTCATCCGCGGCTGCGAGTTCTTCGAATGGGACGCAGGCGAATGCGTGCGCCTCTACGGCCGCGTCGTCCCGAGCGCGCCGGGCATCCGCTATATCGTTCTGCACGAGCCGATCGGCCCGGTCGCCGCCTTCTCGCCGTGGAATTTCCCGATGAGCCAGCCCGCCCGCAAGATCGGCGGGGCGCTGGCCGCCGGCTGCTCCATCGTCATGAAGGCCTCCGAGGAAACGCCGACGGGCGTCGTGCATATCGCCCGCGCCTTCCACGATGCAGGCCTGCCGGCCGGTGTGCTCAATCTCGTCTTCGGCCACCCGGCCGAGATTTCCGAATATATCATCCCGCAGGACCGCATCCGCATGGTCGCCTTCACCGGCTCGACGGCGGTCGGAAAACACCTGACGACGCTCGCCTCGCAGGTCATGAAGCCGGCGCTGATGGAGCTGGGCGGCCATGCCCCGGTCATCGTCTGCGAGGACGCCGATCCCGTCGCCGCCGGCCTTGCCTGCGCCATCCGCAAGTATCGCAATTCCGGCCAGGTCTGCACCTCGCCGACGCGCTTCTTCGTGCATGAAACGCTCTACGACCGCTTCACCGAAGCCTTCGTGGAAAAGGCGCGCGCGATCAGGGTCGGCAACGGCCTCGATGCCGCCACGCAGATGGGACCGGTCGCCAACGACCGCCGCATCGCGGCCCTGCAGGACCTCGTGGACGATGCCCGCGCCCGGGGCGCGCGCGTGCTCTGCGGCGGAGGGCGCCTCGACGGCAGGGGCTACTTCTTCGCGCCGACGGCGATCGCCGACCTGCCCGACGATGCCCGCGCGCTGTCGGAAGAACCCTTCGGTCCGCTTGCCGTGATCAATCCCGTCGCGTCGCTGGACGAGGCCATCACCAAGGCCAATGCGCTGCCCTTCGGCCTTGCCGCCTACGGCTTCACCCATTCGATGGCCAATGCCGATCAACTCATGCAGGGCATCGAGGCCGGCAACCTTTCGATCAACACGCTGGAGGCCTCGGTCGCCGAAACGCCGTTCGGCGGCGTCAAGGAAAGCGGCCTCGGCCGCGAGGGCGGCGCGGAAGGCCTGCACCACTATACGGTCGTCAAGAACGTCTCGCTGCGCATCGCCTGACGCGCGGAGGCGTCCGAGGCTGGAGCACTTCGCTTTCCGTCCATCGCGGGAACGCAACGAAAGGCACTGTGCACTTTTGCTGGAATTGCTCCAGGCCGGAACCGTTGCCCTGACGGTTCCGGCCTTCGCGCATTCTCAGCCGACCACCGGTACCATGTCGCGCAGCACCTTGCGCAGCACGGTGCGCACCGCAAGCGTTGCGGGCGAGGGCGTGCGTTCGCGGGCGGTGATGATCGAGACGTCGCGGGCAATCGAGGGTTCGGCCAGCGGGCGGGCGGCGATCTTGCGGCCGTTGAGACCGGCAAAGGCATAGGTCGGCAGGATGGCAAGGCCCGCCTCCCGCTCGACGAGGGAAAGGGCCGTGTTGATCTGGTGCACTTCGAGGGCCGGGCGCAAGGGCACGCCGGCGCTCTCGAAACCGACCTCCGTAAGGAGCCGGATGTTGCTTTCGCGGGTCAGCGTGATGATCGGCTGGTCGGCCAGCGCCGCCCAGGCCACCTCGGCCCTGGCGCAGACGGCATGTCCCTCCGGTGCGAAAACCATGAGCTGGTCGCGCAGCACGCGCTGGATCTCCAGCCCGTCCTCGTCGCTGGCGAAGGTGCCGACGCCAAGGTCGCAAAGCCCGCTGCGCACACGGGGCGCGATGAGGTCCGTCACCACGTCCTCGATGCGCAGCTTGAGGTTCGGATGGGCGGCGGCGACCTCCTGCAACAGGCGCGGCAGCACCGTGGCGCCGAGAAAGGGCGGGGCGGCGATGCGCACGAGGCCGGTCCTCAACTGCCCGAGATCGTGCACGGCGTCGACGGCCCGTTCGATTTCCGCCAGCCCCGGCAAGGCCCCGGCGGCGAAGACCCGGCCCGCCTCGGTCAGTTCGACGCGGCGGGTCGTGCGGTCGAAGAGCCGCGCGCCGAGCAGCGCCTCGAGGTCGCGGATGGCATGCGAGATGCCGGCCTGGCTGGTGCGCAGCCGCTCGGCGGCGCGGGAGAAGTTGCCGAGTTCGACCACGGCCTGGAAACACTTGATCTGACGCAGATTGAGCATTGGGCAATCCATACTGATTTCGACATGAATATATACGAACTATGCGTCTTTATGAATAAAAATTTCTGGCGCTAAATGGCGACAACAAAGACGGCGGCCGCTGGATGCGCCGCGGCAAGACATGCGACAGGGAGCGTCATGAAATACCAGCGTAAGGATGCAAAGGCCCATTCCCGCGCCACGATGCGCGGCATCTGGGCGGCGGCGAACACGCCGTTCACCGCCGATGGCGCGATCGACGAGGCGGGCTATCGCCGCAACGTCGAGCACTGGATTTCCGATCTCGGCATCGACGGCCTGTTCATTGCCGGCAAGCAGGGCGAGTTCTTCGCGATGTCGGTCGACGAGCGCAAGCGCATGTTCGACCTCTCGGTGGAAGCCGTGGGCGAGCGGGCGCAGACCATCATGTCCTGCTCGGACCAGAACATGGACGTGGTGATCGACCTTGCCCGCCATGCCCAGGCCTGCGGCGCCGACTATATCGTCGTGCATGCGCCGATCCTGCATTTCTTCAAGCAGCAGGACGAGACGCTGCTGCGCTACTACGAGACCATCGCCTCCAAGGTGGATATCGGCATGGCGCTGTGGTCACATCCTGACAGCGGCTATCTGATGAGCCCGGAACTCTGCAACCGGCTCGCCGATATCGAGACGGTCGTCGCCATCAAGTATTCCGTGCCGCGCGAGATGTACAAGACGCTGACGCGGCTTGCCGGAGACCGCATCCTCGTCTCCACCGCCTCCGAGGAGGAATGGCTGGATAACGTGCTGGAACTCGGCTGGCAGCTTTATCTCTGCTCCTCGCCGCCCTACACGCTGCAGACGAAGGCGGACCGCCGCATCGCCGACTACACCGCGCTCGCCTTCGCCGGAAAGGCGGAGGAGGCGCGCGCGGTCAGCGCCAGCCTGCAGGGCGTGCGCGACGCCTTCCGCAAGACCAAGCCGGCCGAAAAGCCCCATGCGCACCAGAAGTACTGGCAGGAGCTGCTCGGTCAGGTCGGCGGCGCGGTGCGCCGGCCGCTGCTGGAGCTGACGGATGAGGAAAAGAGACTGACCCGCGCCGCCTTCGAGGAATGCGGCCTGAAACTGGGTTGAACGGAAGAGGGAGGACCATCGATGACCAAGCTGAAAGCCTTCAACCTGCAGAAGTGGATCGACGAGCACAAGCACCTGCTGAAGCCGCCGGTCGGCAACCAGCAGATCTGGAAGGACGCCGACCTGATGGTGACGATCGTCGGCGGTCCCAACAAGCGGACGGACTATCACGACGACCCGGTGGAGGAGTTCTTCTACCAGCTCAAGGGCGACATGGTGCTGAAGCTCTATGACGGCAAGGAATTCTACGATGTGCCGATCCGCGAGGGCGACATCTTCCTCCTGCCGCCGCATGTGCGCCATTCGCCGCAGCGCCCGATGGGAGGCTCCATCGGCCTCGTCATCGAACCGACGCGGCCGGAAGGCCTGCTCGACGCGGTGGAATGGTACTGCTTCGAGTGCACGGAACTCGTGCATCGCGCAGAAGTGGACCTCGAATCCATCGTCGACGACCTGCCGCCGATCTACAAGGCCTTCTATGCCGACGAAAAGCTGCGCACCTGCCCGAAATGCGGCACCGTGCATCCGGGCAAGAGTCCGCCCGAAGGCTGGGTGACGCTTTAACCCGAACCAAACCTGCAAAGGCTCCGCCTGATGGGCGGAGCCGGGGGCCATTTCATGTCGACAGTCGAAGCCATCTGTCTCGTCGGTTGGGGCGCCATCGGCCAGCGGGTCGCCGCGCTTCTGAAAGCGCGTGGTGCCAACGCCCGGATCGTCGGCATCGCCGTGCGCGATCCGACGGAGATCGAGGGAACCATGCCGGATGGGGCCGTGCATGTCGCAGGCCCCGAGGCGCTGGCCGCGACCGGCGCGCGCCTCGTCGTCGAGGCGGCGAGCCGCGAAAGCGTGCTGCCCTTCGCCCGCGCCGCCCTGACGGCCGGCATGGATTTCGCCGTCTCCTCCACCTCCGCGCTGGTCGATCCGGCCGTGCTCGGCGAACTCGTCGAAACCGCGCGGCGCAACGGCACGAAACTCATCGTCCCGCCGGGAGCGCTCGGCGGCATCGACGCCCTCTCGGCCGCCGCGCGGCTCGGGCTGGACAGGGTGGAGCACGTCATCATCAAGCCCGCCAAGGCCTGGCTTGGCACCCCGGCCGAGCAGCGCTGCCGCCTTGCCGACCTGCAACAGGCGGAGATCGTCTTCGAGGGCAGCGCCGCCGAAGCGGCCACGGCCTTCCCGCAGAACGCCAATGTCGCGGCCACCACATCCCTTGCCGGCCTCGGCATGCAGGACACCCGCGTCCGCCTTGTCGCCGATCCGGCCGCAACGGAAAACACCCATCACATCCACGCCGCCGGCGCCTTCGGCACCCTGGAAATCCGTCTGCAGAACCGGCCGCTTGCCACCAACCCGAAATCCTCGGAAATGACCGCGCTGAACCTCGTGCGGATGATCGAGAACCGCACCAGCCCGCTGGTGCTCTGAGAGCCTTTGCCGCGGGCAGGCGGCATTCCCCCGAATATATCCATGGATCGCCTCTGCTAACGCTTGGTTGCAGGGGCGATTGTGTGGCGATATCTGTTTTCGATGCGAATAAGCGGTCTCGTCTTTCCGTTCAGGAAGAAGGGATACGGGAACTTCGGCCGTTTTCACGAGCGGGGAAACCGAGGCAGGGGGAGGGATTTGATGCGGCGCCTGATCTTCTTCATGGCCATGCTCGCCAGCGCACAGGCGCATGCGGGGCTCTTCGTCTTCAGTGGCGCAGACGCCGCGCCGTTCAAGGTTTCCTTCGACGGGCTGCAGTCCATCGACAGGAGCGGGACCACTGTAGCCCGCCTTTCCCTCCGGATCGAAGACGTCTCCAGGCCGGTAACGTCGGCAACCATTCGCTGCAAGGGGAGCGGCTCGAGCGGCGGTGCATGGTCGTTTTCGCAAGAGGTCTCGGATCTCTCGGTTGGCGAGGTGAGGACCATTACGCTGGATGGCGCACTCGTGGCCGCATCCTCCGAGACGCAGCCGACGACGGTGCGGTGCGACGTCGTGCATCCTCTGCCGGCGGGGTGAGAATGAGAGCGAATTTTTCTCTGCAACAGACTGGACGCATTATGAAATTCCGTATCGGTTTTCCCGTTTTCCTGGCCTCGGCGCTGCTGGCGTCGCCAGGGGCGGCCGTCGATGCGGAGAGCCTGATCAAGAGTCTCACGGCCAACGGCGCCACGGTCACCCGCAGCGGCGAGCCGATGCAGATGCTGGGCGACCGGGACAGGGACTATCTTTCCCAATTGCCGACCCGCGGTCTCAAGGCGGTGCATCGACAGGAAGTGGAAGAAATCGTCGAAGCCAACCAGCTGCCCAGCATCGATGTCGAAATCCGCTTCCGCTACGATTCTGCCGACATAGAGCCCGCTTCGGTTCCTGATCTGAACGCCCTCGGCGCTGCGCTCACGCACAAGTCGCTGGCCACCGCCCGGGTGCTCCTGAACGGACATACGGACGCCAAGGGCGGCAACGACAGCAACATGACGCTGTCCGAACGCCGCGCGGAGGCTGTTCGCGACTATCTCGTCAGCCACTTTTCCATCGGTGCCGCGCGGCTCATCGCCATCGGTTACGGGGAAGAGCGACTGAAGAACACGGCCGATCCCGACGCTGCGGAGAACCGCAGGGTCGAGGTGGTGAATCTGGGGCCCTGACGTGACGCGACAGATCTTGCGGAAAACCCTCTTCTGGTTTCTGGCGGCCCTTTTCCTCGGTGCCCTGCTGCAATCGGCCGAGGCTCTGGAAATCTACCGCAACAGCAAGCGCTACGACATCAAGGCGTCGCTGCCCGCCGGCGTCGAATTCGCGGCTGACAAGATCGATCGCAAATTCTCGGCCAATGGGGTCGAAGGAACTCTGCGCCTCATCCAGGACGACTACGGCAGTTGCACGGAGCTGATCGACGAGCGGCAAAGGAACTGGGTCAAATACGGTTTCACCCAGACCGCCAACCGGCGCATCTTCGAAAAGGAATGCACCATCACCATCCGCAACCCGGACACGAAGGAGATCGCCGTCTCCTACTATGTCCAGGTCGATGCCTGTGCCTGCTTCGCGGCTGCCCATTTCCGCTTCGACACCTCCCGGCGTGCGGACTATGCGCGGCTTGCCAATGTCGTTGTCGCCTCGATCCGAAAGAATCATTCCCGTCCGTCGCGTGAGCCGGTCACGATGCCGCCGGACGGCAGCAATGACACGCAGACGGCCGCCGTGGACGTGGAGGAGGCGCCCCCCGTCGTCGAAGAGCAGCAGCCGGAGGATCACACGCCGCTGCCCGCGAGCGCAAAGGCCAGGATCGAACGCATCCTTGCCGTCGCTCGGCGTTACCAATGCGCGCAGTTCGAGACCAAGCCCGACGCCGACCTCGCGCTTGTCCTGTTGACGGCCTGGACGGGGCGGAGCCTCGATCAATTGGGCAAGGAGGCAGGCGTTTCCGGCCTCTCATCCCTCATCGCACAGAACGGCGGGCTGCCACCGCTGGAAGGCCAGGTCGGCGCGATTGCGGCCCGGTTGCTGAAGACCCACGCCGGCGCCATCGTGACGATGGAGACCTATGCGGACAAATACGGCGAACGCCTTTGCCCGATGATGACGCGCATCTTCGCCAAGCCGCTCGCCGATATGGCCTACGAGCAGCAGGAGGTTCGCTCGCCCTATCATGGCTACCTCATGGCCGCGCAGGGCCTGATGCGCCTTCACGGCTGCTTCGACGGCGCGATCGACGGGGCTTTCGGCGCAGAAAGCCGCAGGGGCTGGCAGCGCCTTCTGGCTGGGCTCGGGCGTTCGGGGCGCGAGACGCCGACGGCGGCTGATGTCGTCGATGCGGCGGCGATCCCGCTTTCCTCCGGTGCCTGCGACGCCGGCGACACCGGAAGCGTGCCCGCGGCGGCGCTGGGCTTTCTCGGAATTCAGGAGACGATCGGCAGTACCTGGGCGCTGATGCAAACCGCCGAGACGAGCGCCGTTCTCGATGCATTCGCGCAGAAGGGCGAATGGACGCGGTGGCAGCGGGCCTTGCTCCTCTCCATCGCCTCTCCCCGGCTGGGCGATGTGCCGGGTGAGGCCGAGCGCTGGATCGCCGAACTCTACCGGCGGGGCGTCGGCGTCCGGGCGAATGCCGCGGCCGCAGCGTACTGGATGGAAGAGGGCAAGCCGTCGAAAACCCTCTATGTGCATTACCTGGAGGCCTTGGAGGATCCTGCCCTGGCGGGCACGGCGGCCGAGGCTTTCGTGGAGAAGCTGACCGCCAACAAATATAACGGAGACCCTGTCGCCGCAGGGCCGATCCGCGTGGATTACAAGGCAGCGATCAGCGTTGCCGACATGGCAGATTTTGCCCGGCTCGCGGAACTGGTCATCCGCTACGATGCAGCCTTCGAGGCTGTGCTGGCATCGAAGGGCGCGCCGTTCAAGGTCTCGCTCGCCGAACGGCTCCTGGCGGGCGCGGCACCGAGTGGCAAGGCGCCGGACCTGGCAGCGCGGCTGCTCCAGTCGGCAGCGGACGAAGGCCTCGACTATGCCGCCTCGCGGCTTGCCTTCCTCACCCTGCACGGTCTCGGTACGGCCGAGGATGCCGGCAGGGCAAGAACGCTTGCCGAGCAGGCGGCGGCCAAGGGGGAGCCCTTCGGGCTCTATCTGATGGCGGGCTTCCTGGAAGGCGCGGCGACGCCGGACCGCAAGGGCGCACTCGCCACCTACAAGCGCCTCCTGTCTGCCGGCAAGTTCCTGCCGACGACGCTGGTGGTCAACCGGCTGATGTCCGGCAATGCCGCCCTGGCCACCAGCGACGGGCGCAAATTGGTCGAGGCGGCGGCAAAGAAGAGTCCGGATTTCGGGCGCAGCCTGGCGCGACTGGCGCTCTGCGTGCAGTGTGGTGGAACGCTCGACACGGCGGATGCCGCCAACTGGCTGCGAAGGATACCCGAGGCCGAAAGACGGGACGACGCGTTCACGCTCTATCGCCTCCTCACCGCGTTTCCCGACCTGCGCAAATCGAAGGGCGAGCCGCGTGCCGTGTTGAGTGCCGCCGTGTTTGCGCCCGAGGAGGGCGGCAATGGGCTGTTCGGATCGCTGACCTCGATACCCGCCTATCTCGCCTTGAAGATCGAGGACATCACGCGCAAGAACGGCGCGGCCGCCCTGCCGAAGGACATGGCAAAGGTGCTCGACCGCGTCTGTACGGCGACAAAGGACGAACAACCGCTGAGCACCTGCCCGCAAGCGGCCAAGTACCTGGCGTCCGGTGCGTTTGGCGGTGTGCTTGTCGGTGTCGGTATCGACCGGCTCAAGGCACTCGATCATGTCGACCTGTTCGACGTGCTGGCTGCCTATGGCGATTTCAAGGGGGCGCTGGCCGCCTTGCAGCGCGCGGAAGCAGAGGAGCGCCTGGCAAGAGGCTTCGCCGCGCGTGGAGTTGCGGGGGAGGAGAGTGGGAACATTGTCGCCTCCCTGCGCTCGCCAACGTTCCGCCGGCTCATCGCCCAGCGCGACACCACGGATATGAGCACGCTGCCGGACGGCTTCGTACCGCTCCTGCGCTTCCTTGCGTCGCGGGGCGACGAGGAGGCGCGCGACTATCTGGCGCTCATTGACGGCAGGCCGCAGGAGGTCGTCGCCGATGTCGTGACGACACCGCAGGAGGCCGAAGCGGTCTTCGCCGCTGTCAAGGCGCAGCGCGGGCTTTCACGCGCCTTCGTCAACGCGGCGCGCGAAAGCGCCAATGCCGAGAAGGCCGCGGGCCGGAAGGACGCTGCCCTTTCGATGGAACTGACGGCCCTTGCCGCCGAAATGCGGCTGGACACCATCGCCACGGTCGAGCTTGGACAATTGCAGGGCGCGCTGACCTCCGTCTGCCACCTGTCACGCGCCAGCGAGCGCGTCTTCGCGCTCGATGCCGATGCGGCGGCGATGGTGCTGGCGAAGGACGCCATCAACCGTCTGCAGGCCGTGCGGCGCGATCTTTCCACGATCCCGGAAAGGCTGCAGGGCTGCTTCCGCGACCTCGTCTCCGACAACTACCGCTGGCTCGCCGACTTGCTGGTGCGGGAAAACAGGCTGGGCGAGGCGCGGTTCGTGTTGGGGCTGCTGAAGGATTTCGAGGCCTTCCAGTTCGTCGGGCGCGATCCCGATTTCGTTGGCGAGGCTTTCCGGGAAATCCCCTATACGCCGGAGGAGCAGCGCCTGCGCGCCGCGCTCGATGCCCTTGTTCTGCCGGTCGTTCCGGAAGGGCGCCGGGCGAACGAACTGCGGCTCCAGCGTGCGGCGCGGACGTTGACACAGGCGGAACAGCAGGAATTGTCCGGCATCGAAACACGCCTGCAGGAGGCCGACCGGGCCTATGCCGACAGCATGCACGCCATCATGGCCGCCGCGGGCGTGCTGGCCGAAGCGGAGGCCGTGTCGCCGCTGCCCGATACGCTCGGTCCCTCTGAAACCATCGCGAAGGCCGAGGCGGGCAAGGGCACGGTGATCGTGCATTATCTCGTCATGCCGGAGCGTCTCAACATCATCGTGACGACGGCCGCCGGACCGAAGAGCTTCGTCGTCACGGAATGGAACGGCAAGCCCTTCGCCGAGGCGGATCTCAACGCGGATATCGACCGGTTCCGCCACCTCATGAGCCGCGCTGTCACCGATCCGTTGCCGCAGGGCAAGAAACTCTATGATCTGCTGATCGCGCCCATCCGCGCCGAACTCGATGCGGACGATGCGCGCCTGCTGCTTCTGTCGCTCGACAGGCGCCTGCGCTATCTGCCCTTTGCGGCCCTGCACGACGGCCGGACCTATCTGGCCGAGACCTACGATACGTCGGTGTTGACGAACAGCGCCTTCGAGGCTGCCGGCGGCAGCGCGAGCGACGTGCCCTTCTCCGCGCTCGGCATGACGCAGGCGACGGGCGATTTCTCCGCTCTGCCGGGGGTCGCGGTCGAGCTGGAAGGGCTCGTGAAGGGCAGCGACCGTGCCGGCATCTTCGATGGCGAAGTGGCGCTTGACCAGGCCTTCGACCGCGGCGCGCTCACGAAAGCGCTGGCGACCGGCAGCGCGGCGCCTGCGGGCCTTGCCATCGTGCATATCGCCTCGCATTTCGCCCTCGGCAAGACCGACGCCGATTCCAGCCTGCTGCTGGGGACGGGGGAACTGCTGTCGCTGCGCGAGATCAAGAACGACAAGGCTCGCTACGATTTCCGCCATGTCGAACTATTGACGCTGTCGGCCTGCGAAACCGGCTTTGCGGAGGAGGATGCCGACGGCCGCGAGATCGACAGCCTGTCGAAGGTGACGAGCGATCGCGGCGCGCAATCCACGCTGGCCAGCCTGTGGCAGGTCAACGATCCCTCGACGGCCCTGATGATGCAGCGTTTCTACGAATTGCGCACGATGGGGCACCTTTCCAAGGCCGCGGCGATGGGCGCCGTCCAGCGGGAGTTCATTCATGGTGACCTCGGGTCGCGGAAAAACCTCGACGCCAGAAGCATCGTTTATGACAGTGCGCCTGATGTCGGCGGCTCCATCGTCAAAATGGACGAGGACGGTATCGACATGGGCTTTTCCCACCCCTTCTACTGGGCGCCTTTCATCTTGACGGGGAACTGGCGATGACGATGTTTCACAGGGCATTTCCGGCTTTCATGGGCCTCGCGCTCCTTGCGACCTCTTTCGCACCGGTCCTGGCCGGCGATGTCATGAGCGGAGCGGACACGTGCTACGCCGCCGCTTTTCCCCGCGAGGACGGGCCGATCAAGGAACTGACGGTCATCTACCGCAAGCGTGAGGACATCACGGCCGGCGTGGGCATCGATATCCAGTACACGGAATGGGACGTGCCAAACGAGGTCTTCGGTGTCGGTGCAGGATGCGAGCGGTCGGGCCGGGGTCTACGCTGCAGCATCGAATGCGACGGCGGGAGCCTCACGCTGGCGCTGGCGGATGACGGGCGCCTGCTGCTGGAGACACGATACATCGTTACCGACGCTTCCGGGGAGGGCACCCTGCTGGCGTTGAAGGAGGAATCGGACGGCGGCGAGCTGGTCGGCCTTTTCTCGCTTGCGCCGCGGGGCAAGGATACCGCCTGCCAGGCTCAGATGACGGAGACCTTCGTGGCGCTTCAGGCCGGCGATATCGCCAACCGGGTCAAGGACGTGGAGCAGCGCTTGAACACGCTGGGGCAATTGCTCGAACTGCCGGACGAGGTTTTCGACGAAACGACGAAGAAAGCCGTCACACAGTTCCAGCGGCAATACCGCCTCCCGGCGACGGGGATCGTCGATGAACAGACGTCCCGGCTCCTTGCCGCTCTGGTGCGGCGCGGCGCCGGGGGAGGTTGCTAGCCATCTTGACGTGGAGGTGTTCAGCAATGGCGATCCTGCCGGGAATACCGCTTCCGACGCGCATCGCCTGCGCCATCGGCCTTTTCCTGTGGGCGTCGGGCACGGACCCTGCGTTCGCCTGTGACACCGGCGCCCTTGTCGATGCGTTCAATGCGGCAGATCAACCGCGCCTTGCCACCCTGGCGGCGGAAAAATGCAGCGGCGAGTATCGCAGTCTTGCCGATCGGCTGCAGGGGCTCCTCGCCTTCAACGGGATTGCGGCGTCAGTCGCGGAGGGCAAGCCGCTTGCCGGTTTTGCGCAGCCTCTCGAAGAGGCGGCGCGGGCGTTTGGCGGACCGTGGCATGTGTGGGATGCGCTTGGCGATATCGCCCGGGAGGGGAAGGACTACGCCGCGGCCTACAAGGCCTATACGCTGGCGCTGGAGCAGGTGCGCGACGACATCGGCACGCCGGACTGGATGGCGCCCGACACCGCCTACACCCATCGCCTTCTTGGTCTCGCCGATGAAATGCGCCTTGCCGGCAATGTGAAGCCCCTGGTCTTCCGCTGCCCCTGCTCCTGGCGAATGCGCGGCATGACGCTGAAGGAGAAGGTGTTCCCGGATATGTTCGAGGCCGGGCGCGACACGATCTCCAGCGATGGCGCAGCCTTGCTGCAGGAACTGACCGGTAACTTGAAGGCCGTGGGCGGCGCGCGGGTGACGATCGCCGTTCATGTCCGCACCGAAGGCAATGCCTCGGGCGACATGGCTCTTTCGGATGCGCGCGCCCGAACGCTGTCGGAGAAAATCGGGGCGCTCGGACTTCGCCAGCAAGTCCAGACCATGGGGCTCGGGCGCGTCCTTCCCTGGCGTCCCGTCGATGGCGGGTCCTATCCGCCTGACGTGACGAACCGTCTGAACAACCGCATCGTCATCCGGGTCGACTAGGCGCGCTCCTGCGCCCGCTTCACGGAAAGCCACTGGCCGCCGGCGGATCCCGTCGCCGCAAAGATGCGGTTTGCGACATTTATGAATTTTTTAATTCAAATGCCGCAACTTCGATCGCGTCTATACCCTTTTCCCGTGTGAAACGTCGCCATTTGAGGCGAAACAGGACCGATCCATGGCCTCCACTTCTCCTGCGCGTTCGAAATCCTCGATGTCGCTGGCCGTCAAGCTGCTCTCCGTCAGCGCGCTTGCCATTGCCTGCGTTCTGGCGCTGACCTTCCTCGTCGTCATTCTTCAGGTGCGCGAGCGTACCGTGGCCATCACGCTCAAGCAGGCGGAAGCCGAGGCAGAAGCGACGGCGCAGGCGATGAGCGGCAAGATCGACGCCCTCTCGGGCGCGGCCCGCAGCTTTGCCGGTCTCGTCGAGCGCGGGGTGGCCGACGGCCGCCTCGACCGCGCGCTGATCACGGCGATGATGCCGGCGCAGGTCGAGAAGTTCGATCTCGTCTTCGGCGCCTGGATCGTCGACACCGAGCAGGGCCTCGACGGCAAGCTCGGCCCCTCGGACGACGCCGCGCAGGGCACCAACAAGGAAGGCATCTTCACGCCCTACTGGATCCGTGGCGCGAACGGCTTCGATCTTCTGCGCCCGACCGTCGACCGCAATGCGGAATACTACCGCCTCGCTGCCACGAGCCTGAAGGGTGCCGCGACCGAACCCTATGAAGAACCCTCGGCCAACAATCTCCTGATGATGACGGTCGCCCAGCCCATCATCATCAAGGATCGCCTCGTCGCGGTGACGGGCCTCGATATCGCGCTCGGCACGCTGGCCGAGTCGCTGAAGACCGAGCGTCCGTTCGGTGACGGCCGCGTCTATCTGCTCTCCGGCACCGGCAAGTGGCTGGCCGCGCCCGATGCGGCGCAGACGATGAAGGACTACGCCGCCGAAGGCACGGACAAGGTGAAGGCGGCGCTTGGCGACGGCCGCACCGTGACGCTGAACGATGTCGTCGGCGCCGATGGCGGCGCGGTCTACCGCGTCGTCTATCCGTTCGACCTGCCCGGCCTCAATGCCCGTTGGGCGGTTGCGGTGGACGTCCCGGCGGCGGCGGTGTCGTCCATCGTCAACGAGCAGACCATGATCCTCGTCATCGGCGGCATCATCATCCTGGCAGCCGTCATGGGCGCGCTGCTGCTCGCCGTGCGTACCTTCGTGCAGCGGCCGATGGCCTCGCTGCTTGGCGATGTCGGCCGCATGTCCGAGGGACAGCTGGAACAGCCGGTTGCCGGTCAGGCGCGCAGCGACGAAATCGGCAAGGTCGCCGTCGCGCTCGAAGCCTTCCGTCACAAGCTGGCGGACGGGCGCCGTCTCGAAGCCACCAATGCCGAGCAGCGCCAGCTGAGCGAAAGCGAGCGCCGCGAGACGGAAGCCGAGCGCGCCCGCGCTGCGGAGGAGCAGCGCAAGGTGGTGGAAGCCCTGGGCCACGGTCTTGCAGGCCTTGCCCGCGGCGATCTCACCAGCCGCATCACCGAGGCTTTCCCGCCGTCCTATATGGAGCTGCGCGACAATTTCAACGCCACGATGGACAGCCTCGAGCAGACCATCCTGCAGCTCAACCAGACCGTCCATTCGCTGAATGCCGGCATCGGCGAGATCAGCCGCAGTTCGGACAATCTCTCGCGCCGCACCGAACAGCAGGCCGCGAGCCTGGAGGAAACGGCGGCCGCGATGAACGAGATCGCCGAGCAGATGCACACCAGCACGCGCAATGCGGGCGAGGCGGCGGCCAAGGTCAACGAGGCCTGCGCCGATGCCGACCGTTCCAACGCCGTGGTGCGCAAGGCGATCACCGCCATGGAGGGCATCGAAGATTCTTCCGGCAAGGTCACGCAGATCATCGGCGTCATCGATGAGATCGCCTTCCAGACGAACCTGCTAGCGCTGAACGCCGGCGTGGAAGCGGCGCGCGCCGGTGAGGCCGGCAAGGGCTTTGCGGTGGTGGCGCAGGAGGTGCGTGAACTCGCCCAGCGCTCGGCCCAGGCGGCCAAGGAGATCAAGGCGCTGATTTCCGCCTCCAGCTCGCAGGTTCAGGAAGGCGTGACGCTGGTCGCCGAGACCGGCAGCGCGCTCACCCGCATCGCCGAGCAGGTGCTCTCCGTCAACAAGCTGATCCAGGACATCTCCGCCTCCGCGCGCGAACAGTCCTCGGGGCTGCAGGAGATCAACGTCGCGGTCAACAACATGGACCAGGTGACGCAGCAGAATGCCGCGATGGTGGAGGAAACCACTGCCGCCGCGAGCCTTCTCAACGACGAGGCCCATACGCTGCGCGACATGGTGATGCGCTTCACCGTCAGCCGCGCCGGCGAAGCCCCGCGCCACCGCGCCGCCGCCTGACGGCAGCAGCCCTTTTCAGACTTTGCATCGGGCGGCCTTCGGGTCGCCCGATGTGTTTTTGCGCCTGCTCTTACGGGAGTGCCCGGGCGCTATTTTGTCACGGTGCACTTCGATTTAATGTGGTATATGATTTACCACATTAACGGAGAGGGTGCCTATGAATAAGGAAGAAATGCGCAAGCCCATGGTGTTTTCCGGCGAACATGTCAGCGGCCGGGACATCAATGGCAGCAGCCTGATGCCCATGCTCGTCGTCGGGCTTGTGCTGATCGCGATTGGTTATGCGGGCGTGATGGTCTTCGTCTGATGCGGATGCCGCCCCGGTGCACCGGGGCGGCATTTTCCCGCGTCCACTGAATGGTGTGCAATATTATTTCATATTGCATCCGAGATTCGAAAATAAATGTATGCGAAAGGTGCGTCACCTGACGACAATCCCTTCCCTTCGCCGGGTATTTGCGGAATAACCCTGAGGATCAGGTTTCTGACGACAGGGTAGGGGACGCATGGACGGGACGCTGGAAAAGCGCGGCAGCAATATCTTCGACAGGCTCGAAGCCATCATCAACCGGCTGCCCGAACCCTTCACGCTGCTCCTGGCGCTGGCTGCGCTGACGGCACTGGCCTCCCTGCCGCTGGCCGCCGGCGGTGTATCGCTCTCCTTCTCGACGGTCGATCCGGCGACGGGGCAGGCGGTGGCGAAGACCGTGGCCATCGAGAACATTCTCACCGCCTCCTATCTTGCCAATCTCATCGTCGAATTTCCCAAGCTGCTGGTCGGCTTCCCGCCCATCGCGCTGACGCTGGTCGTGATGATGGGCATTTCGGTCGCCGAACATTCCGGCTTCCTCGCCTCGGTCATTCACAGCCTCATGCGCCGGGTACCGAAATTCGCGATCATCGCGGTCGTCTCGTTCCTGGCGATCAACGGGGACCTCTTTGGCGATGCCGCGATGTTCGTGCTGATGCCGCTGGCCGCGACGCTGTTCTACCAGATGGGGCTCAACCCTTGGCTCGGCATCATCCTTGTCTTCGTCGGCAACACGGCGGGCTTCTCCGCGTCGCTCGTCATCAACCAGACGGACACGGTCCTGTCGGGCATCACCGCGAGCGTGCTGCCGGCCGAGGCGGCGGCGACTGTCTCGCCGATCATGAACTGGTACTTCAACGCCTTCAGCGCCTTCACCGCGACGGCCGCCATGCTGGTCGTCACCTATTTCTTCGTGCCCTCGAAGCTCCATCCGAACCGCGTCGGCGATCTGGAGATCGAGCCCGAGGTCGTCGACGAAGCGGCGGAAGG
Organism: Shinella sp. G-2; assembly: GCF_050172695.1. Taxonomy (NCBI): domain Bacteria; kingdom Pseudomonadati; phylum Pseudomonadota; class Alphaproteobacteria; order Hyphomicrobiales; family Rhizobiaceae; genus Shinella; species Shinella sp. G-2. The sequence continues at coordinate 47,095 of NZ_JBBEYH010000021.1, forward strand.
CAGGGGCAACGAGGGCCGGGGCCTTCTGGCCGCCGGCCTCTTCACGATCGTCTATCTCGGCGCGATCCTCGCCATGCTGCTGCCGGAAGGCGGGGCGCTGCGCGGGGAGGGTGGCCAGATCGTGCCGAAGTCTCCCTTCATGGGCGGCATCGTCGTGCTCATCTCGCTCTATTTCGCGCTGTCGGGCATCGCCTATGGCTGGTTCTCCGGCCGGCTGAAATCGCTCGGCGAGGCGGCGGAGTGGATGAAGAACGGCATCTCCTCGATGTCCTATTTCCTTGTCGTCGCGGCCGCGGCGGTGATCTTCCTGAAGTTCTTCAACGACAGCCATATCGGTGAATATATCGGCAGCTACGGCGTCGTGCTACTGCAGGGCATCGAGGCCTCGCCGGGCGTGGCGATCTTCCTCTTCCTGCTGCTCGTCTCGGTCTCGAACCTCTTCATCATTTCCGGCAGCGTGCTGTGGATCATGTATGCGCCGATCTTCGTGCCGCTCATGCTGGCGCTCGGCTACAGCCCCGCCGCCACGCAGATGATCTACCGTATCGGCGATGCGCCGCTGAACGCCATCTGCCCGGTCAATCCCTTCCTCATCCTCGTCATCGGCCTTCTCAATAAGTGGCGGCCGAAGGGCACGGAGGCGGTGAAGGTGGGCACGCCCCTGGTGCTGGCGCTGCCCTATGCGCTTGCCATTCTGGGCGTGCTGGTCATACAGCTTGTCTTCTGGGTGCTGTGGGACCTGCCGCCGGGTCCGGGCGCCACTCTGATGGTCCGGTGACACCATGCGTCTTCTTTGCGAAACCGAAATCCTGACAATCGAAGAGATGCGGCGCGAGGGTGCGCGCCGCTGGCTGCGCCTCACGCTATCAGGCCTTGCCGGTCCCGCGCAGCCCGGCCAGACGATGCTCTTTGCCGAGGAGCGCCATAGTCCGCGCTGTCGCATCGCCACGGTCGAGGCTGTCGAAGGCGCCCGCGTCGTGCTGGTGGCGCGTTTCGAGGCCGACGACCGCGTGCCGAAGGCGGGCGCGGAGCTGACGGTCTGGTCGAACGAAGAGCCTGCCGTTTCCCCTGGTCCGGGGTCATTGGTCGTCACGACGCCCGCCTTCCTCTACCGCGTCGCGCCTTTCGCACAGCTTGGGGCGGATCTCATCGTGGAAGAGCCGGGCGTGGATCTCTGGGAGGTTCTCCGCCAGCGTCTCGGGGAGAGCGGCGACTGGACATCGGTCTTCCTGGCCCTGGAGCCGGCGCGGCTCGAGGCCTTCGCAGCGGCGTTTCCGGGAGCCGATCCCTATCTCTACGCCAATATGGACATGAGTTGCGGCATCGGCGCCTGCCGGAGCTGTCACGTCAACCTGACGGATTGCAAGGATGGCGAGGCGAGCTGTCGCCGCGGGCCGTGGTTCGCGCTTCAGCGCGTGAACCTCGTGCGTCTTCGCTTCGCGTCCGCACCCTATATTTGAGGCTGGCCGGCATGGATCTTTCCGTAACCCTCCCGATGGGCGCACGCAGCGTCACCTTCAAGAACCCTGTCATGTCGGCGGCAGGCACCTTCGGCAACATCATCGAATATCTCGATGCCTTCGACATTACCCGCCTCGGTGCCGTGGTGGCCAACTCCTTCCTGCCCTGGCAGGGCGAGCCGAACCGTTGCCGCCGCTTCGCCCATACGGAAAACGGCTATATCTCCGCCTTCGGCATCAACAACATGACGCTGGAGCGCTTCATCGCCGAAGTGCTGCCGCACCTGCCGGCCGAAGAGGTGCCGGTCTTCGTCAACATCAAGGCGCCGACCCGTGCGCAGCTCGCCGGCATGATCCGCACCTGCGTGGAAAGCGGGCGCATCGCCGGTGTCGAGGTCAACGGCAACTTCCCCTATGCCGGCCGGGACGAGCCCTCCTATTGGGACAATCCGGCAAACAACGAGGACATGTTCCGCACGCTGTCCGCGGCGGCCGACGGCAAGGTGCTGCTCTGGTCGAAGGCGGCGACCTCCGCCAAGATGATCATCGAGGACTTCGTTTCGGCCTCCGAGCGTGGCGGGGCGGACGGAACGGTGCTCTTCAACGCCATTCCCGGCGCGCGCATCGATATCGAGCGGCGCACCTTCGCCTGCGGCACCACCGGCTTCGGCGGCTATTCCGGCTCGGGGGTGAAGCCCTTCGCGCTGTGGCGCTGCGTTCAGGCGGCGCAGGTGGCGAACCGCCCTGTCATCGCCTCGGGCGGCATCACCACCGCCGAGGACGTGGTGGAGTTCATCATGGCCGGGGCCCACGTCGTGCAGATCGGCGCGGCCAGCATGAGCCGGCCGGACTATTTCCCCCGCCTCCTCGACGATCTCCATGCCCTGCTGGAACGGCTCGGCGTGCGCTCGCTCGACGAAATCCGCGGCTGCGCCCGCGCCGAGGTCGCGCCCGAGGCTTGACGAGTCTCTGGCGCCCCCTGGGTCAGATGCCGCTAGAGCATGTCAGGTTCAGATTGAACCAGACATGCTCTAAATTCTTTTGTTTCCGTTTGTCTTTTCGGGAAAACCGGTTCCCACTTTTCCCTGACAAACTCTAGGAGGAGCGCGGCGGCTCTCCGGTCCGCCGTTGCCATGTGGATTACCCCGATTTTCCTGAAGGATTTTACTCCGGAAATTGAAAGTATTGTTCGCTTTCAAAAAAGGCGCTGCTCTTGAACGTCGGCAGGCGCTTTATAAAGGGCTGGTATTGTTAACAATTTTGGCTCGGATCGTTTTCTTTCCGCCGAGCAGCGTTTCGGCCGTGCTTTTTTCTCCAGATTGACAGGCCCAAGACACAGGATCAGGTTCCGCGCCACAGGGGTCAACGTCTCAGGAGGAGAACACGATGACGATACCGCCCGGTGCATCACCGCAACTGTACAACGAGGACCTTGCGCCCGCGAAAGAGCGCAATTGGGGGGCCTTTTCCATCTTCAACGTCTGGACGTCGGACGTGCACAGCCTGTGGGGCTATTATCTCGCCGCCAGTCTGTTCCTGTTCTGCGGAAGTTTCATGAACTTCCTCCTCGCCATCGGCGTCGGCTCGCTCATCATCTTCTTCCTGATGCACATGGTCGGCGTTGCCGGCGTGCGCACCGGCGTGCCGTTCCCGGTTCTCGCCCGCGCCTCCTTCGGCATCTGGGGCGCGAACTTCCCGGCCATCGTGCGGGCCATCGTCGCCTGCTTCTGGTACGGCGCGCAGACCGCCGCCGCCTCTGGTGCCATCGTTGCGCTGCTCATCCGCAACGAAAGCCTGCTGCAGTTCCAACAGTCGAGTCACATGCTCGGTCACTCGACGCTGGAACTGATCTGCTACGTCGTCGTCTGGGGTCTGCAGCTCCTGATCATCCAGAACGGCATGGAAACGGTGCGCAAGTTCCAGGACTGGGCCGGTCCCGCCGTCTGGATCATGATGCTGCTGCTGGCCGTCTATCTCGTCGTCAAGGCCGGCGGCTTCTCGCTCAGCCATACGATCCCGATGGACGTTCTTCTTGAAAAGACGAAGGATGCCGGCGTGCCGGGCGTTCCCGGGTCCCTTGCGGCCCTTGGCGCGGTGGCCGCGATCTGGGTCACCTACTTCTCGGCGCTCTATCTCAACTTCTGCGACTTCTCGCGCTACTGCCCCAGCGAACGTTCGCTGACCGTCGGCAACCTTTGGGGCCTGCCGGTCAACCTGATCCTCTTCTCGCTGGTCGCCGGCGTCACCACCATCGCCGCCTACAACGTCTATGGCGAGGTGCTGCTGCATCCCGACCAGATCTCGGCCAAGTTCGACAGCATCTTCCTGGCGCTGCTCGCCGCGCTCACCTTCGCCGTGGCAACGCTCGGCATCAACGTCGTCGCCAACTTCGTCTCGCCGGCCTTCGACTTCGCCAACGTCTTCCCGAAGCACATCGACTTCAAGAAGGGCGGCTATATCGCGGCGCTGATCGCGCTCGTGCTCTATCCGTTCGCTCCCTGGGAGGGCGGCGCAGCGCATTTCGTCAACATGATCGGCAACACGATGGGTCCGGTCTTCGGTGTCATGATGGTCGACTACTACCTGATCCGCAAAGGCCGGGTGAATGTCGAGGCGCTCTATCGTGAGGACGGCGAGTTCCGCTTCGAGAACGGCTGGCACGTCAATGCGCTGATCGCGGCCGCCATCGGCATCCTCTTCTCGTCGATCCTGCCGGGCCTGACCGACATCATGCCCTCCTGGTGGGGCGTCTATGGCTGGTTCTTCGGCGTCGCCATTTCGGGTGTCATCTACTACGTGCTGCGCGCCGCCCGGATGGGCAAGCCCTATCCGGCATAACCGGCGGCACAGCCAACACGACCGGCGGCGCTTTCCCAAGCCGCAGCCGGTCCAGCAAGCCCCGGGCGTCCGTCGCCCGGGGCTTCGCGTTTGACCGGGGAAAAGCCTGATGAAGCCATGTTTCGCCTCCCGTTTTCCCTCAAAACAAGCATAGTGAGCGGCCAGTCACGGAGGCGCAGATGCTCGTTGGAATCACCATTCTTCTTGTCTTTCAGCTGGTCGGTGAAATCACCGCCTATTTCCTCGGCGGTCTGGTGCCCGGCCCGGTCATCGGCATGGCCATGGTCGCCGTGGCGCTGGTGGCGACCGGTGGCATGAAGGCCCTGCAGCCCGCCCACCAGCAGACGCTGGAAACATCGAGAGCGATCCTCGCCAATCTCGGCATTCTCTTCGTGCCGGCCGGCGTCGGCATCATCCAGCATTTCGACCTCATCCGCGACCGGGGCTTCGCGCTTCTCGCCATCGTGCTGCTGTCGACGGTGATCACGCTGACGGTGACGGTCTGGGCCTTCATCCTGGTGAAGCGGCTGACGGGAGGCTATGCGGATGAATAGCGGTCTCTGGGTCTATCTCACCACCTCGCCGCTGTTGTGGCTTGCCGGCACGCTCGTCGTCTGGCTCGCCGCCACGCGCATCGCGCAGCTCAGCCCCGGCAATGCGCTGCTCAATCCGATCATGCTGTCGATCGCCGCCATCTCCGTCATCCTCCTGGTCGCCGGCATCGAATACAGCGCCTATTTCGCAGGCGCGCAGTTCATCCATTTCCTGCTCGGACCGGCCACCGTCGCGCTCGGCATTCCGCTCTACGAAAAGCTCGCGCTGGTGAAGAGCAACCTCGTGCCCATGCTGTGCGCGCTCGTCGTCGGCAGCGTTGCAGCGGTCGGCTCGACGGTGTTCTTCGCCAATCTCTTCGGCTTCTCGCCCTCGGTCGTCGCCTCGCTCGCGCCGAAATCCACCACGGCGGCGGTCGCCATGGCCATTTCCTCGGGTCTCGCCGGCGACCCGGCGCTGACGGCGGCGGTTGTCGTTCTCACCGGCATTTGCGGGGCCATCGTCGTGACGCCGATGATGAACGCCATGCGCATCAAGGACTACAGCGCCCGCGGCTTTGCGGCCGGGCTTGCTTCGCACGGCATCGGCACGGCGCGCGCCTACGCGGTCGATCCGGTCGCCGGGCTCTTTTCCGGCATCGCGATGGGTCTCAATGCGGTCCTGACATCGCTCATCGTCCATCTCTTCCTCTAAGCATGTCCAGGCGAAGCGGGATCGCTTCGGCGTCGGATAATGCGGTAAGAACAAAAAACTGGAGCATTTCCGGTGAACCGGATTTCACCGGAAATGCTCTCAGGACGATTTTTGTCCCTGCGGCGAATAGGCGGATGACGAGAACCGTCATCCCCGTTCGCAACCCATGATTTCGATAGGCAATTTACGATTATGTTCAGGCTGTTCGCGGCAGTTCTTACCGTTTCCTGCATGTCCCTTCTCCTTGCCGCCTGCGGCCGCTCCGAGGCGTCCGAAGCCGGCGGGTTCTTCCCCGCACCCGAGCAGGAATCCTCCAGCATCGTCCTGGCGCGCGGCGCGGACGGACGCCTGCACATGGCCTTCACCGGTTACGACGGCAAGACGAAGGACCAGATCTTCTATGGCGTCTGCACGGGGGACGATTGCGGCGTGAACCGGGAAAACTGGTCGGTGGCCGCTATTCCCTTCTCGAATGCGATCAAGTTGCAGCTTGCCGTAACGCCGGAGGGTAAACCGCGCCTCTACGTCGTCGCTCGCCCGCCAAGCGAGGAAACCAGCCATAACCGGACCTTCTCCTACGGTGAATGCGATGGCGATTGCGCGGAAACCGGCAACTGGACGTTCGCGCGCATTGCCGAGAGCGGCGACAATCTCGTCAGCGAGGCGCTGACGACGCGCGTGCCGGACCGCACCTTCGTGCTCGACGGCAAGGGCAACCCGCGGTTCATCTATACCGACGCCAATTATCTCATCGAGCCGGACCACTACGGCGCCTTCGTCATGGCCTGCGACAAGGGCTGCACCGAGCGCGCGAACTGGAGCGAGACCGACCTTGCCGTGCATGTCGGCTACAACGCGGAGTCCTTCAACAAGCCGGCGCTGGCGGTGGCGGAGAACGGCACGATAGGCGTCGTCGCCGGCCTCTATCCCTTCGCGGAGGACGGCACGCAGCTCAAGCAGGGCCTCTATTACTACGGCTGCGCTGCCGCCTGCGCCGACAAGGCGAACTGGAAGCGCACCTTCATCGTGCAGCAGGGCAGCGGATCCTATCCGAGTCCGACCTGGGATCTCGCCTTCACGCCGGGGGGCAAGCCCCGCCTCGCGCTCTTTGCCGGCGACGGCACGGAGGCGCCGGACCTTGCCCACCAGCTGCTCTACGCCTGGTGCAACGAGAACTGCGATACGGAGGATGGCTGGTCGGCGAATGCCGTCAATCCCGGCAAGGGTGTGGGCGAGGGCACCGACCTTGCCTTCGACAGGGACGGCCGCCCGCATATCGCCATGCTGACCGACAACGGCCAGGTGGCGCTGTCGCGCTGCATGGCCGACTGCGAGACGGACGAGCCGCAATGGACGACTGTTCTCGCCGAGGAGATCGCCGTGCCGCAGAAGGCGCGTCCGCAGGCCTTGCCCTTCCATTGCGACGGCGAGGTGTGGAACGGCGTCCTGCCCATTCTAGCGCTGGGGGAAGACATGGCAACCGTCGGCTACGATATCGTGGTGGAGGCGCGCTGCCTCTACAAGGATTTCGAGGAGCCGGTGCCATCCTCCACCTTTCACGAGATCTTCCGTGGCAGCCGGGTGGCGACCCTGCCGCTCGCGGATGGTTAGGGCCAATCGCCATGGCCTGAAGGCATTGGCGACCGGTTCCCGGAAGCGCTTCAGGCCGCCGCCGGCGTCGGCTCACCCAGCGAGAGCATCAGGCGGTTCGCCCAGTTGAAGAACGAGGCACCGTGCACGAGGTCGGAAATCTCCTCGTCGGCAAGGCCGGCGGCGCGCAGACGCTCCACATGCGCCGTGCCGAAGGCCGGCGGCGTGGCACTGAGCGCGGCGGAGGCGGCGACGATGGCATTCCAACGCTCGCCGAGATCGGCCGAAAGACCCTCATCGAGCAGCTTCTGCACATCCTCCGGGCGCTTGGAATGCTGCGTGGCGAAGCGCGAATGCACGGAGGCGCACAGGATGCAGCCATTGAGGCGCGAGGCGGCGGTGGCGGCGAGCTCCCGCTCGGCGCGCGGCAGGCCGTCCTTCGTGTTGTAGAAGATGTCATTGTCGGTCTTGGTGCGGGCTTCCAGGATGTCCGGATCGCGCACCAGCAGAGCGAAATAGCTTGATTTGGCGCGCGCCTTGTCGACCAGCGCCTCATAGTGGCGCTCGTTCAGCTCGTCTTCGGCGAGCGGCGGCAACCACGCGGTCCAGCCGATATGATCCTGCGTGAAGGCGACGGGCGGGTTTTCGATGGCGGGTTCGATGATGGTGTCGGTCATGGAAAGGCTCCGTCAGGCGGCGGCAAGGGTCTTCAGGCCGGCGACGACGCGGATCTGAAAGGCGAGGAAGGAAACGAGCTGGGAGAGCGTGACGATGCCGGTCGTGCTCCAGCCGGCGGAAAGCAAGGTCTGCAGCGCGGCAGGGCTCGCCTCGCGTGGGCGGTAGACCAGGAGATGCGCGTGCTCCAGCGCGGCGGCGAGCCGGTCGCCGAGCACTGCACGGTCGGCTTCGCCGATGCTGAAGACGGGACCGTCGGCATCCTCGGCGCTGAGGGCCCCGGCGGGATAACGGCCATAGGGGCCTTCGGCGGCGTGAAGCGCGGCAAGCCCCTTGACGGTGGACAGGAGCGCCGGGCCGTTTTCCGTCTCCGCGAGCCTTTCGCCGTAGAAGGCGGCGATCTGCGGCGCGCCATGCAGCGCGGCAACGAAGGTCGCGACGGCGAAGCGCTCGGGCAGCGACACCGCGCCGGCGTCAGTGGGCGTGAAGAGGGCGCGCCAGCTCTTCTGGGCGTGCTCGCGCGTTACGGGACGGCGGGTGCGCAGCGCGTCGCCCCTGGACTGAGGGGCGATGCCGGCCAGATGGTCGATGATGTCGATCGTATCGGTCATGGAAGTCTCTCTTGGTTACTGCGCAGCGACGAGCTGCGGTTTCGACGGCCCACGCCAGCCGAGGGCGGGGGCGACCTCGGCGGCGATCAGTTCGATGGAGCGGAGGATATCCGCGTGCGGCGGATCGATGGAGTGGACCTGGAAGACGACATCGGTGGCGCGGGAGAGCGCGGTATCGGCCTTGAGCGAGGCGATGACGTCGTCCGGCGTGCCGACATGGCTGTCGAGCCCCTTGATCAGGTCCTCGACCGTGTTGCCGGGAATGCGGTGGCCGAGTTCCACGAAGCGGTCCGCGATGCGCCGCAGGCCGGTTTCGGCCAGCGCCAGCGCCCGCTTGCGATCGTCGGCGACGAAGAGGCTGCGCGAGCCGAGGATGCGCGGCGCGCGTCCCTCGGGCAGAGCCGCGAGATAGGCGTCGATGATCGGGTTCTGGATGTCGTCGAGGGTTGCGTCCGGCGTTTCGGCCGGGCGCGGCTGGGTGCGCGAAAGCATCAGCCCGTCGCCGGAAAGGCCGGCAAGCCGCGCGCCGCCGGCCGAGAAGGTGGCGAGCCACACCCGGTCAATGAGATGCGGGGCCTGCGGGTAGAGCCTGTTGCCGCCCTTGAGCGGCCTTCCGGTCCAGGCGTCCCTGATGATGCCGAGGTTTTCCGCATAGACCTCGCCGCGCCTTTCCGGTGCGATGCCGAAGGCTTCGAAGGATTCCCGCGTGCCGCCGGTGCCAAAACCGATCTCCAGCCGCCCGCCGGAAAGGAGATCGAGCACGGCCGTATCCTCGGCGACGCGCAGTGCGTTCTCCATCGGCAGGGTGATGACGCCGGTGCCGAGCCGGATGGTGGAGGTCTGCGCCGCGACATGGGCGAGGAAGACGGCGGGCGCGGGCAGGCCGCCTTCATCGGCGTGGAAATGGTGCTGGGCGATCCAGGCGCTGTCGAAGCCGTTCTGCTCGGCATGGGCGATCTGCTCGGCCGCCAGGCGATACCGCTCGCCGGCAGGTGCGTCATCGAGCAGACGGGTGAAGAAGCCCAGTCTCTTGGGAGTGTTGGTTCTGGTCATGGGGTCAGTCCGGTTGAAAGGGCTTGCGGAAGTTTGCTGCCGGGAATGGCGGCGATGAGTTCGCGCGTATAGGCGCTGGCGGGATTGGCGAAGACGGCCTCGACCGGGCCATAATCGACCTGCCTGCCGTTCTGCAGCACGGAGACGGTGTCCGCGATCTGGCGCACCACGGCCAGGTCGTGCGAGACGAAGACATAGGTCAGGCCGAGATCACGCTGCAGTTCGGCCAGAAGATCGAGGATCTGCGCCTGCACGGTGACGTCGAGCGCCGAAACCGCCTCGTCGAGCACCACGACCTCGGGTTCCAGCACCAGTGCGCGGGCGATGGCGACGCGCTGCCGTTGGCCGCCGGAAAGTGCATGCGGCAGACGGGACAGCACGCTTGCCGGCAGGCCGACGCGTTCGATGATCGCGGCGACGCGCGCGGCGCGTTCGTCTCGGCCGAGCGGCTCGAAATTGAGCAGCGGCTCCTCGACGATCGCCTGAACCGTCTGACGTGGATCGAGCGAACCCCAGGGGTTCTGATAGACGAGCTGGATCTTGCGTCGGAACTGGCGGAGGGTCCCGGCCTTCAGACTGCTGGCGTCCAGGCCGCCGACAAGGGTCTGGCCGCCCGTCGGCTTCTGGAAACCGGCGATGGCGCGGATGGTCGTCGTCTTGCCGGAACCGGATTCGCCGACGACGGCATGGGTGGTGCCACGTGCGACGGTGAAGGAGACGTCGTCGACGGCGCGGAATTTCCGCCCGCCCGGCAGGTCGAAATCCTGCACGAGGTTCTGGACGGCGACGGCCACCGGCCGGCCGTCTCCCACGGGCGGCCGCGATGCGGCGCGGGCAAGGGAGGGGACGTCGGAGAGCAGCTTGCGCGTATAGGCGCTGGCCGGTGCGGCGAGCACGGCGGCGGTCTCGCCCTGTTCCTGGATGCGCCCGCCCTGCAGCACGACGATGCGGTCGGAGCGGTCGGCGGCAACGCCGAGATCGTGGGTGACGAAGAGGACGGCGGTGCCATGTTCGCGGCGCAGGTCGTCGATCAGGTCGAGGATGCGGCGCTGCACGGTGACGTCGAGCGCGGAGGTCGGCTCGTCGGCGATGATGAGGGCGGGCTTCAGGGCAATGGCGATGGCGATCAGCACGCGCTGCTTCATGCCGCCCGACAGTTCATGCGGATATTGCTTTGCTCGCAGCGCCGGATCGGACAGGCCGACATGGCCGAGAAGTTCGATCACCTGGCGATCTGCCTCCCGCCGGTCGAGCCGGCCGTGCAGTTCGAGGATTTCGCGCACCTGCGCGCCGACCGTCAGCACGGGGTTGAGCGAGTTGCCGGGGTCCTGCGGGATGAGGCTGACGACCGCGCCGCGGATGCTGCGCAGGCGCCTGGCGTTCCAGCGGGAAATATCTTCTCCGTTGAGCAGGATCGCGCCGGACTCCAGCCGGCCGTTCTCCGGCAGCAGGCCGATGACGGCCTGCGCGGTGGAGGTCTTGCCCGAGCCGCTTTCCCCGACCAGCGCCACGACCTCGCCGGGCGCAATGGAGAAGGAGACGCCGTGCACGACAGTGGTCCGGGCATCGCCCTGGCTGTAGGAGACGCGGAGGTCGCGGATGTCGAGAACCGGGGTCATCACACCTTCCTTCCGATCGAGCGGCTGATACGGTTGGCCGCAAGCACCACGGCGACGACGACGAGGCCGGGGGCGGCGGTGAGCCACCAGGCCGTGGCGAGATAGTTGCGGCCCTCGGCGATGAGCAGGCCCCATTCCGGCGTTGGCGGCGGGGCGCCGTAGCCGAGGAACCCGAGCGTCGAGATCTGCAGGATCGCCCAGCCGAACTGCACGGCCGTATAGGCGACGACCGAGGTCAGCGAATTGGGCAGGATATGCCGCCACAGCACCGCGGCGAAGGTGCCGCCGCTGCCGAAGGCGGCTTCGACGAATTCGGCGTTGCGCACCCGCACCACCTCGGCCCGCATCAGCCGGGCGAAGCCCGCGATGGCGGTCGCGCCGACGGCGATGGCGGCGTTCAGCGTGCCGAAGCCGAGAAGGATGATGATGCTGAGGGAAAGGAGCAGGGTGGGAATGGAAAGCAGCACGTCGACGAGACGCATCAGCACCGTATCCACCCGCCCGCGCACCGACCCGGCGACGAGGCCGAGCGCGGTGCCGGCGAGGAGGCCGACGCCGACGGCGGCGAGCGCCCCGGAGAGCGAATGCACCGCGCCGTGGACGATGCGGGCGAAGAGGTCGCGGCCGAGCGCGTCCGTGCCGAGAAGATGGGCGGCGGACGGGGCCTTCAACTGGCCGCCGGGCGCGCCGGCCAGCGGATCGTAGGCGGTGAAGAGTTGCGGTACGGCCGCCCAGAGGAGCACGGTGGCGAGGGTGAGCCAGGCGAGCGCCAGCCCGTAGGGAAATGCCTTGAGCGTGGCGGCGAGGCTGCGGCGCGCCTTGCCGGCAGTCCTCTGGCGGGCGGCGGGCGCCAGACCGGTAAAGATATCGACGCTGGTCATGACTGGGCACCGTTCCGGGTTCTGAGGCGTGGATCGAGCAAGGGGAAGGCAAGGTCCACGGCAAGGTTGATGGTGACGAAGGCGGCGGCCGAGACCACCACGACGGCCTGCAGCACCGAGAGGTCCTGGTTGCTCACGGCCTTTTCGGTGAGGCCGCCGATACCGTTGAGGCCGAAGACGGTCTCCGTGACGACGGCCCCCGCCAGCAGTTCGCCGAACAGCACGCCGGCGATGGTGAGGGTGGGCAGCAGCGCATTGCGGGCGACATGCCGCCAGATGAGGTGGAATTCGCTCGCCCCCTTGGCGCGCGCCACGCCGACGAAGGGCCGTGTGCGGATCTCGTCGATGGCGCGGATGAGGATCTGCGCCAGCGGCGCGGCGATGGGTACGGCGAGCGTGGCGACCGGAAGGACGAGACTTTCCCACGGGCCGGGATTGATGACCGAGACCAGCTTCAGCCGGAAGGAGAAGATCTGGATAAGCATGATCGCCAGCCAGAACACCGGTACGGAAATGAGCAGCGCCGGCAGCGACTGCACGAGATTGCGCAGCCAGGCGAAGGGCGCGAGTGTGGAGAGGAGGGCGATGGCGACGGCGAGCACCGTGGCGGCGGCAAAGCCGAGGGCGGCGAGCGCCAGCGTCGGCGGCAGGTTTGTCGCAAGTTGCGCGGAGACCGGCACGCCGGCCTGCATGGAATAGCCGAAATCGCCGGTCAGGAAGTTTGCCAGCGTGTGGAGATACTGCACCGGAAGGCTGGAATCGACCGCGTAGGCGGCGCGGATCTCACGGACCTGATCGGCGCTGAGGCCGAATTCCGGGTTGAGGAACTTGATCAGCACCGCATCGCCGGGCATGGCCTGCAGCAGGATGAAGGACAGGGTGAAGGCGGCCCACAGGACGAGGATGGCCTGTCCGATCCGGCCGGTGACGTAGCGTGTCATCGCATCTCTCCGAAAGGGGGAACGGCCGGGCCAGCCGGCCATTCCCGCGATCTCACTTGTCGAGCCAGGTGCTGTAGAAGGCGGGACGGCCGACCGCCTCGAAGGCGACGCCCTTGACGTAGTGGGCGCCGGCGAAAGCCTGCGGCTCCTCGAAGATCGGCACCGCATAGGCCTGTTCCAGCACATGGGCCTGTGCCTCTGCGACGGCCTTCAGGCGCTTCTCTCGGTCGGGCTCAGAGGCGATCTCGTCGAGGATGGCGTTCAGTTTCTCGTCGACGAAGGTCTTCACCTTGTCGCTGGTGCCGCCCTTCTGGACCAGCACGTTGCGCAGCGTCGGATAGTACTGGCTCTTGACGACGTCGGGGTCGGCGCGCCCGACCATGGCGACGGCGACCGGTGTTTTCAGCGGGTCGAGTTCGTCCACGGTCTTGCTACCGGCATCGCCCGCCAGCACGTTCAGCTTCACGCCGATCCCGGCCCATTGCTGGGCGATGAGCTGCAGCACCGCCTGGCTCTGCGGCTGCGGCAGCGAGGCGTAGGAGGTCAGCACCAGCTTCTGGCCGTCCTTTTCGCGGATGCCGTCTGCGCCGGGCTTGAAGCCCGCCTCGTCGAGCAGCGCCTTGGCCTGTTCCGGGTCGTAGGCCAGCTTGTCGTCCTGCGGCACGTAGCCGATGGCCGTGGAGGCGAGGATCGATGTCGCCTTGGGATAGCTCTTGGAGAAGAGCGTGGCGATGATCTCGTCGCGGTTGACGGCGAGCGACAGGGCCTTGCGCACCTTCACGTCGGAGACGAGCGGATTGTCCGGACGGAAGACAATGGAATTGTTGATGCCGCGCGTGCCGGGCGTATAGAGCTGGAAGTCCTGGCTTTCGACCTGCGCCTCGTCATAGGCCTGGATCTGGCGGATGAAGTCCGCCTGCCCGGCCAGGAGGGCGCCGATGCGCACGCTGTCCTCGCCGGTGATGATGTACTTGATCTCGTCGAGATAGGCGCGGCCCTGGTGCTCCAGCTTCGCCGGCCCCCAGGCGTAGTCCTCGCGAGCCTTGAGGTCGAGCGTCTTGCCGAGCGTCTCGGCCGAGACGACGAAGGGGCCGGAGCCGACGATTTTGGTCGCGTCGCCGAGCTGCTCGAAGGGCAGGGCGAGGGTCGCGAGCGAGACGATGCCCGAGCCGATCACCGAGGTGCCCTGCAGGAAGCCCGGCGAGGGCTTCTTGAAATGGAATTTCACGGTCAGCGGATCGATGACTTCGCTGCGCTCGTAGTTGTTCACCACCTCCGAGACCGGCTGCTTCAGCGCCTTGTTGCCGAGGCCGAACGTGTCGAAATTCTTCGCGACCGCGTTGGCGTCGAGCGGCGTGCCGTCGGAGAAGGTGATGCCGGGCCGAAGCTTGAACGTATATTCGGTGGCGTCCGCATTGACCTGCCAGGATTCGGCGAGCCACGGCTCGATCTCCAGCGTCTTGGGATTCTGGTAGGTCAGCTTGTCGGTGATCTGGTTGAGGATGCCACCGTTCGGGTAGAAGCCTCCGGCCGGCGGATAGAGGTTGGTATGGGCCTGCTGCTCCAGATAGACCAGCGTGCCGCCCTTGGCGGGCGCGTCGGCGGCGGAAACCACGGCCGGGAAGAGACCGGCAGCAAGGATGGCGAGACGAAGGGCGAGACGGTTTCGATGAAGGGTCATGGTCGTGTCCGGTGTTGCGATGGACCAACCTTAGCGCCTTGTTCTAATTGTCTATGGATTTAGTATTCTATTTTTCTCGCGACGGGCGAAACGTTCTTTTGCCGGCGGCAGGGCGGACACAAAGCCGTTTCCGTCCGAGGGCGATTAGCGTCTTCGCATGAAAACCATGGCCACCAGCAGCGCGCCGCCGCCCAGCACCGCTGTGGTGCCGGCAAGCGCTTGGATGCCAAGCGCCTCGATCACGCGTCCGCCGATCCAGCTGCCCGTGCCGATGCCGACATAGATGAGGGCGCTGTTGGCGGCGAGGGCGAGGTTCGCCATGCCGGCGGCCCGCTCCAGCAGCTGGTGCTGGATGGGCACGAGATACATGTAGCTGACGATCCCCCACAGGAAGGCAAGCGCGACGACGAGGCCGGCCTGCGCCCGCGCAAGCACGAGCGCCACCAGGAGCAGGGTCTGCACGCCGACGGCGATGAAGAGGACAAGGGCAGGCCCCACCCGGTCGGTGAGCACGCCGGTCGCGACATTGCCGAGCACCGCGCCGATCCCATAGGCGGGCAGCACGGGAACGCCCCGAAGGGCGGTCTCGGCGAACAGCAGGCTGACATAGGAATAGACGGCGAACTCCGCCGTCACGATGAGGAAGGTGACGGCAAGAAGCCCATAGACCGGCCCCGGAAGGGCCAGCCGTCCTTCGCCCGCGACCGGCTGTATCCGGCCGGGGGGAAGACCGGAAAGCAACCCGGTAAGCAGCAGCGCGGCGATGACGCCAAAGACGACCACGAAGAAGAAGGCATAGCGCCAGTCCAGCGTCGCGGCGATCCACGCGGTCAGCGGGACGCCGGCCGCCTGCGCCACCGTCATGCCGCCGAAAATGAGGGAGAGGGCGAAGCCCTTGCGCTCCGGCGGCAGCAGTTCCGTGGCGAGCGCGGTCGCCGCCGGCGTGAACATCGCGGCTCCGAAGGCCGAGACGACGCGGCCGGCGATCAGCAGGGCGAAATCGGGAGCAAGGCCGGCAAGGAGATTTCCGGCGGAGAAGATGACGGCGGAAAGGATCAGCAGGTTGCGCCCGCTCCAGTGGCGGAACGCCCAGGCATTCAGCGGCGCGAAGAGCGCGTAGCAGAAGGCATAGGCCGAGACGATCCACCCGGCCGTCGCCGGTGCTATGGCAAGGTCGCGCATGACGGCTTCCAGCGCCCCGAGAATGACATAAGCATCGAGCCCGATGGCAAAGGCGCCGACCGTCAGCGCGGCGAGCAGGAGCGAGCGGCGGGACTGCATGCGATAGGAGCCTCGGGAGTGTCGTTCGAGGAGGGAATGTCTGATGCGGGCAGGCCGATGCGCCGGCCGCCTCAAACGTACATATTTAACATATTAAGTAAATAGATGCGGTGCGGACCGTCTATCGCGGCAGGCCCGTCGGCAGGCCGACTTCGACAAGGCTGCGGATGATCGCATTGCTGGCGGCAAGATAGGTGTCGCTGACGTTACGGGTCGGCAGCGCGATGTTGCGGGCCGTGGCGCCGGGCCGCAATTCCATGGCCTTCGCCAGGGCCGCCTTTGCCTCCGTTCGCTGGCCGAGGCGATGATGGGCGGTGGCGAGCAGCAGGTAGGACCGGCCGGAGCCGGGCGTGATGGCGATGGAGCGGTTGAGGAACGCGATGGCCTCCTCGTTGCGACCGAGCAGCAGATTGACCCAGCCTTCCCCGAGCAGCCAGGTCCAGCGCGAGACCTCGGGCGTGTCATAGCGGTCGGCCTTGCCGAAGGTTGCGAGCGCATCGGCGAAGCGGCCGAGCTGGACCTGTGTCAGACCGAGATTGTAGAGCGCCGCGCCGTCCCAGGGATTGACGGTCAGCGCCCGTGCGCAGGCGACGAGGCTTTCGGCGAACTGGTTGCTCACGGTCAGAAAACGGCAATAGGCATCGAGCACCGGCAGGGAGTGGGGCCGCGTCTTGAGCGCCTCTTCCAGGAGCGCGCGTGCATCGTTCTCCGCGGCGATGCTTTCGGCCGGGGCATACCAGCTCATCTGTACGGCGCGCATATGAAGGCCGGCCAGCGCGACCCGCAGGTCGACATTGCCGGGATCGTTGGCGAGGTACTTTTCCAGAATGGCCCGTGCGGTGTCGAAACGTTCCCGCGTCGTCTGGTTGATCGCCGCGACCGCCTGCCCGATGGCGACGTCGGAGGCGCCGGCCTCCCGCTGTTCCGGCTCCTGAAGCATGCTCAGGCGGGCCGCCAGCGGATAGCCGATGCCGGCGGCCAGCCGGGACAGCAGGTGCTGGCGGTCGGGATCGGCTGCATCCGCCGCGGTTTCGGCGACGACCCGGACCTCCCGGCTGGCGACGTCGATGAGGCGCGCCTGGAGGATCCAGGCCTCGGCGCTGCGCTTCAGTTCGCTCTGGACCTGCAAGGTCGTGAAGCCGCGCTGTTCCGGCGCGGCCTTGCCGGCAGGCAGGATCAGGTCGATGCCCTCGATCCCGGAAAAGCCGTTGACGAGTTCCGAGGTGAGGCCGCGCACGAGGTTGGTGCCCTCCGGGCCTGCATCGGTGTTCTCGACCGGCAGCAGCTCGACCACCAGCCGGGGCGGCTGGAAAAGACGGTTGCCGTCAAGAAGGAAGGCGGCGAGACCTGCGGCAAGGAGGACGAGAAGGGCCAGTCCGGCGACGAGAAGCGGTTTGCGCGGCCGTCTTTCGACGGGCGCTTGCGGTGGGGGCTCGGCCCTCTGCCCGGTGGTGACGTCGAGGGCAAAGCGATAGCCCCGGCCGGACACGACCTGCACCATCCGCCGCTTGTTGTCGCCCAGCGCGGCGCGGATTTCGCGGATGCATTGGAAAAGGCTGTCCTCGCCGACATGGATGCCGGGCCAGATGGCCTCCATCAGCTCTTCCTTGCCGAGGACGCGGTGGCTGTTGGTCACCAGAAGCCGGAGGAGTTCGAGGGTTTTGGGGCGCAAACGCGTCACGGAACCGTCTGCGCCGCGCAATTCGGCGCGGTCGGTGTCCAGAACGAAGCCCGCAAAAAAGAACACGGATCCTCCCCAGGCCCCACCTTGAACGCGGCGCACCATAGTGAGCGTGCGCCCGGGCCGTCAACCGGCCGGCGAAGCGGTTGCGATGCGCTGCGGGCGGCTTTCAGAAAAATATCAGAAAACTTTAAAACCGCACCGCCGCGGCTTCAGGACGTGGCCCGCCCGATCCGATTATTCCTTTGGAAGGATGCCCTTGGGGGTGAACGGGAATATATCGTGCCTGACAACGAGACCAAAAACGCAAAGACCGTCGTGCCCCTGCGCCGCAAGGGCCAGCCGGGATCGCATGGGGCCGCGGGCGGCATCGAACGCCTGATGGTGGCGGAGGGATTTGCCGAGGCGGTCGGGCTGCTGGCGCAGGGCTTCGTCGAGAGCCACGTCGTCGCGCCGCGTCCTTCCGCACTGTTCGCCACCCAGCAGCGCTGGCTGCTCTGCCAGGTCGCGATTGCCCGGCATTTCCGGGCGCTGAGCACGGGCGGGCCTGGCGTGTCGCGACGGGATATCGGCTACCTTGCCCTGCAGCATGGCATTGCCAGCCGCAACACCGCCTATGCCTTCTTCGACGAAATTCTGAAATACGGCCTCGTGCTTCCGGCGGCGGAGGAGGGCCGGGCGGAGGAGATCGTGCCCGCCCCGGAGGCTTTCGCGGTGCTGGCGCAGTGGTATGTCTTGCATCTGGCCGCGCTCGACCGCATCGATGGCGCAGCGAGGGCGGAGGCCTTTCTTGCCGCGCCCGAGCGGCTCCTTCCGCTCATTGCGCCCATCATCAGCGATGGTCTCCTGGCCAATCCCGAAGTGCGCATGCCGGGCCCGCTCTATCGCATCTTCGCCTGGACCGATGCGGGTGGGCACCTGATGGACCGGCTCGTCGCGGGTATCGACCGGCAGGTCGTCCAGCCCGGCGGCTATCTGACGGATGTCAACTCGATCTCCTATCTCGCCCGTTTCTTTGCACTGTCGCGCGCCCATGCCAGCCGCAAGATCGCTGAGGCAGAAGCGATCGGCGGCATCGGCTGGAGCGGCCGGCGCGGACATTCGCGCCTGTGGATCTCGCATGCCTTCTATACGGAATATGCGAGCGCGCAGGCGCGCAAGCTCATCATCTTCCGCGATGCCTTCGCAGCGGCCGAAGGAGCGGCGTCAAAAATGGACGGCGACGATTGTGTGGCCTTTTCATAGTTTTGACCGGAGCGGGGCGTGCCGTTGAGGCCCCCGTCCAGGATGCCAAGAGGATGAGATCGTGTCTTTGAAACGCGCAGCGTCGCTGTGCCTTCTGCTGGCAGGCGTATCGCTACCGGCCTTCGCGCAGGATGCCGGCTCGCTCTTGCGCGAGCAGCAGCGGCGCGAGGACGTGCGGCGCATCGACCGTCTGCCGGCGGCGGAGGACGAGGCACGGCCCGCCGAAGGCGGCGTCGGCGGGCCTGAAGCCGGGCAGACCATCGTGCTGAAAGATCTCCAGTTCGCCGGCAAGACCGAGATTCTGCCTGAGGCCGAGCGGATGCGTATCGCGGCCGCGGTCCGCGGCAGGCGCCTCGGCATTGCCGGCATCAAGGCCATCGCCGATACGGTGACGCTGGCCGTGCAGAAGGAAGGCCGTGTCCTCGCCTATGCCATCCTGCCGCCGCAGGACATTACCGAGGGCGTGGTGCGCGTGGAAATTCGCGAGGGGCGTCTCGCCGGCATGGATTTCGAGCGCAAAGGCGACGTGCGCGTGCGCGGCGACCGGCTGGCGCGCATGGCGGAAACCATTCCCGCCGAAGGCCTCGACAAGGGCGATCTCGAGGCGGCGCTGTTGCGCATGAACGACCATCCGGGCGTGACCGCACGGGCGCGGTTGACGGCAGGTGAAAACGTGCAGACCAGCCGCCTCATCGTCGCCGTCGAGCAGACGCCGCTCTTTTCCATGAACCTCTGGGGCGACAATGCGGGCTCGGCCTCGACCGGCCGCGCGCAGGCCAATGCGCAGGCCACGGTCACCGATCTCTCCGGCTACGGCGACCTCACGCGTCTGACCGCCACGGCCTCGAAGGGCCAGAAATTCGGACAGGCCGCCTTCAGCATGCCGCTCGGCGTCAGCCCTTTCACGGTCAACGCGAACTACGGTTATCTCGATTACCGCAACATCGATGCGGTGGGCCGGGCGCTGGGGCTTGAGGGCCATGCGCATTATGCCGGGCTGGGGATCGGCTACGATCTCCTGCGTTCGCGCGAGGTCAATCTGCGCCTTTCCGCCGGGCTGAACTGGAAGGCGCTGGTGGACGACAGCCTTGCGGGTCTTCTCCAGGACAAACGGGTCACCTCCGGCACGCTCGGCTTCGACGGGGACCTGCGCGACGGTTTCTTCGGCGGCGGTTTCACCACCTGGTCGCTCGGCTGGACCTTCGGCGATCTCGACCTTTCGCGCGTGCCGGGAGCGCTTGCCGCCGACCGGGCGAGCCTGAACACGGATGGCAGCTTCCATGTGCTGAATGCCGAGGCGGCGCGGCTGCAGGCGCTGCCGAACGACCTGGCGCTATACAGCCGCGTCTCCGGCCAGTGGGCCAGCAAGAACCTCGACAGTTCGCAGGATTTTTCGCTCGGCGGTCCCTATGGCGTGCGCGGTTATCCCATCGGCGAGGGACGTGGCGACATGGGCGTCATCGGTACGCTGGAACTGCGCTACGACGCGCCGGTGCCCGAGACCTTTGGCGTGCTGCAACTCGCGGCGTTTCTCGATGGCGGCTATGTCAGGCTCAATCGCCATGCGGCGGGCATCGTTGCCGCCAATGCCTGCGGCTGCAACACCTATGGGCTGGCGAGCGCCGGCCTTTCGGCGCGCTGGGCGCGCGACACCATGAATGTCTCCGTTTCCTGGGCACATGCGCTGGGCGCCAATCCCGGCCGTGACGCCGTCTCGGGAGCGAATGCCGACGGCGGCACGCGCCGCCACCAATTCTGGCTGCAGGGCGCCATCAAATTCTGAGGGCAAGGCGATGAACAGGATCTACAAGCACATCTGGTCGAAGGCCCTTGGCCGGCTCGTCGTGGTGCCGGAATGCGCGCGCGGCGCGGGCGGCAAGGCCGGGCGGCGCAGGAACCGCCGGGCTGCCGCCGCACTGCTTGCTTCCACGGCGCTTGCTGCGCCGGCTCTCGCGCAGGATGCCCTGCCGACGGGCGGGCAGGTCGTGTCGGGAACGGCGACGATCACCACCAATGGCGCGGCGATGACGATCGACCAGTCCTCCGAGCGGATGATCGCCAATTGGCAGGGCTTTTCCATCGGCGCCGGCAATTCGGTGACGTTCAACCAGCCGGGCGCCTCCTCCGTGGCGCTGAACCGCGTCACCGGGCAGGATGCCTCGCAGATTCTCGGCAACCTCAACGCCAACGGCCAGGTCTTCCTCGTCAATCCCAACGGCGTCGCCATCGGCAGCACCGGGCGCGTCCAGACCGGCGCTTTCGTCGCCTCCACGCTCGGCATCACGGATGGCGATTTCCTGGCGGACACCTACAGTTTCGCCGGCACGGGCGGTACGATCCTCAACGAAGGCGAGATTGCCGGCGCCACCGTGGCATTGATCGCACCGACCGTCATCAATGCCGGCACCATCACCGGCAATACGGCACTGGCGGGGGGCACTGACGTGCTGCTCGACTTCGACGGCGACGGGCTGTTGTCGGTCGAGGTGCGGGGTTCGACCCTGGAAACGCTGGTCGAGAACAGGGGCCTCATCAAGGCCGATGGCGGCGTGGCCATCCTGACGGCCAAGGGCGCCTCGGCCGCCATGAAGGGCGTGGTCAACAATAGCGGCACGGTGGAAGCCAATACCATCGGCGTGAAAAACGGCCGCATTCTCCTTCTCGGCGACAAGCAGCATGGCGAGGTCAGGGCCGCCGGCAGGCTCAAGGCGAAGGATGTCGAAACCGCCGCCGCCAAGGTGAAACTCGACCGCAACGTGAAGGTCGAGACCTCCGGCGGGCGCTGGCTGATCAATCCGGCAGACGTTACCATCGATGCGGACTATGCCGCCACGCTGCAGGACAATCTGGCGAATGGCAGCATCACGGTCAGCACCGCAAACCAGGGAACGGGAACGGGCGACATCACCGTCGCCTCCGCCGTCACGTGGAATGCCAATAGGCTCGAACTTACGGCGGATGGAGACATTGCCATCAACGCCGCGCTGAAGAGCACGGCCGGGGGCCTGACGCTCGGCGCGGCTGGTGCGATCACGCCCGGCGCAGCCGTCAATGTCGGCAGCTTCACCCTGAATTCCGGTGACTGGGCGCAGGTCGGCGCGACGCTCCCCGATTTCTCCGCCGCGAGCTTCGCTCGGTACGGCGGTTCGTTCCTGCGTGTTGTCGGTGGCGACGGTTCCCTTGCAACGCCCTATCTCGTGGCGGATGTCTATGGGCTCCAGGGCATCGGCAGTTCTGCGGCCTATCTTGCCGCCAACTGGACGCTGGCCAAGGATATCGATGCAACCGGGACGGAGAATTGGGAGCGGAGATTCGTCCCCATCGGCACGCAGGGCGGTCTGGCCTTTACCGGCCGGTTCGACGGCGGCGGCCATGCCATCAGCAAGCTGACGGCGTCGCATGAGAATTATGGTGGCCTGTTCGGCCTCACCTCCGGCGCCACGATCGAAAATGTCGGCGTGCGCGAAAGCGTCATATCAAGTGCCGGTAGCGCGGGCGGCATCGTCGCCCGGGCTTCCAACGCCACGGTCATCCGCAACGTCTACAGCACGGCAACCATTCGGGGCTGGTTCTATTCCGGTGGTCTTGTGGGAGAAGCGCTGAGTGGCACAACGATCAGCAATGTCTACGCCACCAGCTTTCAGCCCAATGGCATGAACCTGGTTGGAGGGCTTGTCGGCGGGCTGGACGGCAGCACCATCACGAACGCCTTTGCCACCGGCTATATGAATTCCGGTTCCTCCAACTTTGCGATTGCCGGTCTCGTCGGTTCCATCAGCAATTCAACGGTGTCTTCCAGCTACTGGGATACCGAAACCACAAACAGGGCGAACGGCATCGGCTCTGGAGGGTGGAGCAATACCGGCACCATAGCCGGCCTGACCACGGCGCAGGCCTTGCAACAGGCCTCCTATGCCGGGTTCGACTTCACCAACACCTGGTTCATGATCGAAGGACACACGCGGCCGTTCCTGCGCTCGGAATGGCAGAGCGTGATCACCAATCCTCACCAGTTGCAGCTGATGGCGATGAAGCCCGGCGCGAACTACGTGCTTGGTGGAAATGTCGATTTCATCAATACCTTCACGGGTAGTTTCACCAGCAATCGGAACATGTGGGGGACGTCCTTGTCCGTGGGCGGCGGGTTCAGCCCGGTGGGCGACGCCGCCGCGCCGTTTACCGGCACGTTTGATGGTCGCGGCTACACGATCTCCAATCTACTGATCAAACGGCCGACGGCGGTCAATATAGGCCTTTTTGGCGATATTGCCGGCACGAGCAGCGTGCGCAATGTCGGGCTCGTCGGCGGGTCGGTTTCCGGCAGGAGCGTCGTGGGGGCACTGGCAGGAAGCAACAGCGGCACGCTCGAAAATGTCTATGCGAAGACTGCCGTGACACGCAACGGCCCTGACGTCGGCGGTTATGACGGCGTCGGGGGGCTGGTTGGTGTCAACTTCGGTCCGGTCCGCAACGCTTACGCCACGGGTTCGGTCTCCGACGCGACCCTCAGCAATCTGGCCGGCGGCCTGATCGGGCTTAATTACGGCGGCGCTGTCAGCAATGTCTATGCCACAGGTTCTGTCGTGGGCGGCTATGTGGGCGGCCTTATCGGGAACAACGGCGGCACGCTGACCAACGCCTATGCCACGGGTTCGCTCTATGCGACGGGGGCAGCCGGCGGCTTGATCGGCATCAGCGAGGCTGTCGTCAGCAATGTCTATGCGTCCGGAGCTGTCAACGGCGAGCCGTCTGCCGATCTTGCGGGCCTTGTCGCCATCAACTACGGCAGCGTGACGAACGCCTTCTGGAATCCCGAGACGACGGGCCGGGGCAGCACCGTTGGAACCGCCCTCAACGCCGCAGGCATGGGGGATCCCTTCCAATTCATCGGTGCAGGCTGGGATTTCGCCTCCACCTGGGCGATGCGCAAGGCTGGAGGCGCGCCGGTGCTGCGAAGCCTGACCACCGATGCGGTCTATGATTATTACATCCGCTTCGCGGGCGGTCTTTCCCGCGGCTATGGCGATACCGTTTCCGCCGCCGGTATCCCGCTCGAGGGTGTCGGAACCGGCAATGTCGGTGTGGGCTGGGGCAGCGCCATCACGGCTGCGACCGATGTCGGCACCTATCGCTGGAGCGACGGCAACGTGCTTTCGCTGAGCTACACCACGGGCACGGCGGCGAACTATTATGTCGATTATGGCGTGGATGGCCTCTCCATCGTCCCGCGCGTGGTCAACCTTGCGGCCTCCCGCGTCTATGACGGGACGACGTCCCTTGCCTCCGGCGTCATCGCCATCGGCAATCTCGCCAATGGCGAAACGCTGGGCCTGACGGGCGACGGCGCGCTTGCCGACAAGAATGCCGGGCAGGACCTCGATTTCTCGCTGGGAGGCCTGGCGCTGGTGGACGGTACCGGCAAGGCCTCGAACTACACCCTGGCCGGCGGCAGCTACAAGGCCGACATCGCCCGGGCGACGATCGCGTCCATCGCCGGCATCACGGCCGTCAACCGGACCTATGACGGCACGACGCTCGCCGCGCTCTCGATGGCTTCGGTCAGCTTCACCGATCTGCTTGCCGGAGACGTGCTGACGGTGGGAAGCGCCACCGGCAATTTCACCGACAAGAACGCCGGCGGCGGGAAGACGGTGAACATCACCGGCCTCACGCTTTCCGGCACGGATGCGGGCAACTACACCCTCACCGACAATACGGCGACGGCGACGGCCGATATCGCCAGGGCGAGCATTTCGGCGATCACGGGCATCCATGGCGTCGGCCGTGTCTATGACGGCACCCGCGTTGCGGGACTGGACGTCTCGGATGCCGGCTTCACCGGCATGATCGCCGGAGATGCGCTGACGGTGGCGAGCGGCACGGGCACCTTCGCCGACAAGAATGCCGGAACGAACAAGTCTGTCGCCATATCGGGCCTCAGCCTCGGCGGGACGGATGCCGGCAACTACACCCTTGCCGATGCCACCGCGACGACCGCGGCGGACATAAGCCGGGCGACGATCGCGTCGATCACCGGCATCACGGCGCTGAACAAGACATACGACGGCACGCGTGTTGCGGATCTCGCCACCGGTGTGGCTGGCTTTACCGGCATGATCGCCGGCGACATGCTGACGGTGGCCAGCAGCACCGGCACTTTTGCCGACAAGAATGCCGGCACGAACAAGTCCGTCGCTGTATCCGGCCTTACCCTCGGCGGGGCGGATGCCGGCAACTATGTGCTCGCCGACGATACGGCGATGGCCTCGGCGGATATCGCCCGGGCGACGATTTCCAGCGTCACGGGCATTACCGGCATCGACCGTCTCTATGACGGCACGACCGTTGCGGGACTGAACACCACCGCGGCCGGTTTCACCGGCATGGTTGACGGCGACGCGTTGACGGTGGCAAGCGCCACGGGGGCCTTTGCCGACAAGAATGCGCAGGCGAACAAGGCTGTTGCCGTTACGGGGCTGACCCTTGGCGGCGTGGATGCCGGCAACTACACCCTCGCCGACACGACGGCGACGACCGTCGCGAATATCGCCCGGGCGACGATTTCAGCGGTGACCGGTCTTGCCGGCATCGACCGCGTCTATGACGGCCGTGTCGCCGTGGGGCTGGATACGACCGGCGCGCAGTTCGCGGGCATGGTGGCCGGCGATGCGCTGACGGTGGCGAGCGCTACGGGCGCCTTCCTCGACAAGAATGCCGGCACGGGCAAGGCGATCGCCGTGACGGGACTCTCCCTGGGCGGGGCGGATGCCGGCAACTATATACTGGCCGATACGACGACGACGGCGACGGCCGATGTCACGAAGGCGACGATCTCCGCCGTCACCGGCATCGACGCGGTGGACAGGACCTACGACGGTACGCGGACGGCGACGCTGTCGACGGGTGGCGCAGGTTTTGCCGGCATGATCGCGGGCGATGGGCTGACCGTGGCGAACGGGACGGGCACCTTCGCCGACAAGAATGCGGGCACGGACAAGACGGTCGCCATATCGGGTCTCACCCTCGGCGGTGTGGATGCGGGCAACTACATCCTTGCGGATACCACTGCGACGACCACTGCGGATATCGCCAGGGCGACGATCCTCGCCGTGACAGGCATGACGGCGGCCGGCAAGACCTATGACGGCACGACCGCCGCCACGCTCTCCACCGCCTCGGCGGGCTTTACCGGCATGATCGCGGGCGATGCGCTGACGGTCGCGGCTGCGACGGGCGCCTTTGCCGACAGGAACGCGGGCAACGGCAAGCAGGTGGGCATCACCGGCCTTTCGCTGGGAGGCCTCGATGCCGGCAACTACGTGCTGGCCGACAGCACGGCGACGACGACGGCGGATATTGCCAAGGCGGCCTTGACGCTCACCGGCTTCACCGCCGAAAGCCGGGTCTATGACGGCACCACGACGGCCCGGATCGCGACGGCCGGCGCGCTGTCGGGCGTGATCCTCGGCGACGATACCGCCTTCGATTTCGGCGGCGTGACCTTCTCCGACCGGAACGCGGGAACGAACAAGCTGGTGACGATACAGAGTATCGCGTTGCGCGGCATGGATGCCGGCAACTACACGATTGCCAGCACCGCGACCACGACGGCGGATATCACGCGGGCGACGATTACCGCCGTCACGGGCATCACGGCAGCCGGCAAGACCTATGACGGTACGCGGGGCGCGACGCTTTCGACAGGCGCGGCCGGCTTTGTCGGCCTGATCCAGGGCGATACGCTGACGGTCGCCTCGGCCAGCGGTGCCTTTGCCGACAAGAATGCCGGCACGGGCAAGCGGATCGATATCACCGGGCTCTCGCTCGGCGGGGCGGATGCCGGCAACTACTGGCTTGCCGACACGACGGCGACGACGACGGCCGACATCGCCCGGGCGACGATTGCATCGATATCCGGCATCACGGCGCGGGACCGGATCTATGACGGCACGACCGTCGCCACGCTCTCCACCGCCTCGGCCGGCTTCGCCGGCATGGCCGCAGGCGATGCGCTGACGGTGGCGAGCGGCACGGGCACCTTTGCCGACAGGCATGTCGGTACGGGCAAGCAGGTCACCGTCACCGGCCTCTCGCTTGGCGGGGTCGATGCGGGCAATTATACCCTTGCCGACACGACGGCGACGGCGACGGCCGACATTTCCAAGGCGGCGCTGACGCTGACAGGCTTTGCTGTGGCCAACAGGACCTATGACGGCACGACGGTCGCAACGGTCAGCAATGCCGGCACGCTGTCGGGCCTCTTCCTTGGCGACGACGTTCAGTTCAGCCATGGCGCGGCGGCTTTTGCCGACAAGAATGCCGGGACGGGCAAGACCGTGCGCCTTTCCGGCATCGCACTCTCCGGCACGGATGCCGGCAACTACACCCTCACCGACACAATGGCGACGGCGACGGCCGATATCGCCAGGGCGAGCATTTCGGCGATCACGGGCATCCATGGCGTCGATCGCCTCTATGACGGCACCCGCGTTGCGGGACTGGACGTCTCGGCCGCCGGCTTCACCGGCATGATCGCCGGAGATGCGCTGACGGTGGCGAGCGGCACGGGCACCTTTGTCGACAAGAATGCCGGCACGAACAAGGCGGTCGCCATCTCGGGCCTCAGCCTCGGCGGCGCGGATGCCGGCAATTACACCCTAGCCGATGCCACCGCGACGACCACGGCGGACATAAGCCGGGCGACGATCGCGTCGATCACCGGCATCACGGCGCTGAACAAGACCTATGACGGCACGCGTGTTGCGGATCTCGTCACCGGCGCGGCTGGCTTTACCGGCATGATCGCCGGCGACATGCTGACGGTGGCGAGCGGCACCGGCACTTTTGCCGACAGGAATGCCGGCACGGGCAAACGGGTCGACATATCCGGTCTGACGCTCGGCGGGGCGGATGCCGGCAACTATGTGCTCGCCGACGATACGGCGGCAGCCTCGGCGGATATCGCCCGGGCGACGTTGACGCTCGCCGGCTTTACGGCGGCGAACAGGACCTATGACGGCACGACGGTCGCATCCGTTGCCAATGCCGGCGCCCTGTCCGGCGTCTTCCTTGCCGACGACGTCCGGTTCGGCCACGGCGCGGCGGCCTTTGCCGACAAGAATGCCGGCACGGGCAAGACCGTGCGGCTCTCCGGCATCGCGCTTTCCGGCGCCGATGCCGGCAACTACACCATCGCGGGCACGGCGACAGCACGCGCGGACATCGCAAAGGCAACGATCTCTGCCGTGACGGGCATCACGGCGACGGGCAAGACCTATGACGGTACGGTAACGGCGGTGCTTTCCACCGGTTCGGCAGGCTTCACAGGCCTTCTGGCGGGGGACAGTCTGGAGGTTTCCGCCGCCACCGGCGCCTTTGCCGACCGGAATGCCGGCGCGGGCAAGCGGGTCGACGTCACCGGCCTTATCCTCGGCGGCGCGGATGCGGGCAACTACACGCTGGCCGACACGACGGCCACCGCCACGGCCAGCATCTCCAGGGCGACGCTGACGCTTTCAGGTTTCGCCGTGGCGAACAGGGCCTATGACGGGACGGTCGCGGCGCAGATCAGTGCTGCCGGCACGCTGTCGGGCGTCTTCTTCACCGACGACGTGCACCTCAGCCATGGCGCCGCGGCCTTTGCCGACCGGAATGCCGGGACGAACAAGGTGGTGACGCTGGATGGCGTCGCGCTTTCGGGCGTCGATGCCGGCAACTACACCATCGCCGGAACGGCAATGACGACGGCGGATATTGGCCGGGCGGGTATCTCCGCTGTCACGGGCATCCTTGCCGCCGACAAGCTCTATGACGGCACCAGGGTCGCCACGCTCGACCTGACGGGGGCCGGCTTTGCCGGCCTGCTTTCCGGCGACAGCCTTGCGGTGCTTGCGGCGACCGGCCGGTTCGAGAACGCCGCGCCGGGGCGGGACAAGACGGTGCGTATCACGGGCCTCACCCTCGGCGGTATCGATGCCGCCAACTACATGCTGCTCGACGATACGGCCATCGCTATGGCCGATATCAACGCGCTCTTCGCATCGCCCCTGCCGCCGCAGACGCTGGGCGTGAAGGGCGCGTCGATCTTCGGTTTCTTCTTCCCCCTTCCGTCGTCGCGGAGCGTCTTTGCAGCACCCGACATGATCGACTTTTCGGCCTGGCAGCCGGGAGCGGGCGATTTGAATTTCGAGGACTTTCAATGATGACGCCTCTTTCCCGAACCATCCGCAAGATCGCGTTTCTTCTGGCCGGTAGCCTGTCGGCGGCCCTGCCGGCATCCGCCGCCGCGCTGCCGGGCGGGGCGGGGTCGCTGGTGGAAACCTATCAGGACTGGGTCGTCGCCTGCCAGGCGCAGAACGAGCGCAACCTTTGTGTCATGCGGCAGGTGCAGAGCAACACGCAGACCGGCCAACATGTGCTGACGGTCGAATTCTCCGGGGGTGGGGACGGCGGCAGGCTGGGGGGTGTGTTGCTCATGCCCTTCGGCCTGTCTCTCGCCGCCGGCGTGACCGCCGGTATCGACGATGCCGCGCCCGGCCCGATGCTCGCCTTTTCCACCTGCCTGCCGCAGGGCTGCCTTGCCCCCGTCGCTTTCGAGGCCGAGCAGGTTGCCAAGCTGCGGGCCGGTACGGCGCTCAACGTGACGGCCAAATCGCTCTCCCCCGCCCAGCCCGTCACCCTGAAAGTTTCGCTCAAGGGCTTTTCCGCCGCACTGAACCGCATCGGCGAACTGATGAAGTAGGACGCCGGCCGGGCCGGTGGCTTCAAGGACGCCAAAGGGCGGCGCTTGACTTCGTCCATTTCGTTCAGTATTGATTGAACGAAATGGACAGGGAAGTGCCGTGATGGAAAAGCTGTCGCCGCCGCAGGATTTCGTGGAAACGATGGGCATGTATTTCCAGGGCGAGAACATGCCGCGCATCGCCGGTCGTCTCTATGGGCTGCTGCTTCTTGAGGGCGGTCCGTTCAGCTTTTCGGAACTGGCAGAGCGTCTCGACGTCAGCCGTGCGTCGATCAGCACCAATGCCCGGATGCTGGCGGCGCAGGGCATGATCCAACGCGTCGCGGTGCCGGGCGATCGGCAGGATCACTATGCCATCGAGGTGAAGGGATTGCTCGCCATGTATCATCGGCAGGTCGAGCGTTACCAGCAGATGTGCGAATGGTTTCACGAAAAGGCCGAAGTGCTCGGCGACCATGCCGAAGGCACGCGCGACAGGCTGGCCGCATCGGCCATCCTCCTGGATGCGGTGCTGGATGGCCTGCGCAACGGTCTCAAACAGGTCGAAGCCCGTATCGAGGGACCAGGCCCGGCGAAATAGGGCGAACCGGTCTCACCACACGAGATTTCACGAAGGAAAACCCCATGGGCTCCAAAGGCATTCGGAGGGCGGCGCGGCTCGTCCTCGCGGCGGGCGTCGCTGCCGCATCGCTTCTCGTTCTGCATGACGGCGCGTATGCCGAAGACGCGGCGACCACGCCGGCCGTCGCAACGGTTGCGGACCGCGAGCTCGCGCCCGCCGATGTCGTGACCGTCGAGAAACAGAACCTGCGCGACCGGGTGGTGGTGAGCGGTGAGTTGCGCCCGCTCAGCCGCGCGGTGATCAAGGCCAAGGTTTACGGAACCATCGCGGACGTGCTGGTGCGACCGGGCCAGTCGGTGCAGCAGGGCGACCTGCTTGCCCGTTTCGAGACGAACGACCTCGGCGCGGAGCTTCGCCGCAAGGAGGCGACCCGCGCTGTCGCCGAGGCGCAGAGCATGCTCGCCGAACAGACCCTGACCAAGGCGCGCGCCCTGCAGAGCAGCAGCGCCATGTCGGTCTCCGCCCTGGAAAAGGCGGTGAGCGAAGCCGCCGCGGCGCGGGCCAACGTCGCCGCGCTGGAGGCCGAGGTCGAAACGGCGCGGACCGCCCTTGCCAATGCCAGCGTGCGCGCGCCGATCTCCGGTATCATCGCCACGCGCTCCGTCGATATGGGCGAGACCGTCGCCAATGGCGCGGATCTCCTGACCGTGGTCGACGGCAGCGCCTTCGAGGCCGAGGTGCTGGTCGCGACCCGCGACGTGCCGCTGCTGAGGATCGACCAGGAGGCCGAGCTTTCCATCGACGGCCTGCCGGACCGCAAGGTCACGGCGAAGGTGCGGCGCATCAGCCCCGTCGCCAATGCCGGCACGCGCTTCGTGCCGGTCTTCCTGCATCTCAGCAATTTCGACGGCCAGCTCTGGGGCGGCATGTTCGCCTCGGGCGCCATCACCGTGCGGGAAAAGGCCGGCGGTATCGCCGTGCCGGATACGGCGGTGCGGCGGGACGATGCCGGCAAGGCCTATGTTCTCGCCATCGCCGACGGCCGCCTGCAGCGCCGGGATGTCGGCGAGGGCGCCCGCTGGGGGCGGCAGATCGAGATCGCCGAAGGCCTTCAGCCCGGCGATGTCCTGCTCAAGGCGCCGATCGCGGGGCTGGTCGCCGGCACGCCGGTCTCCGTCACCGCCATCCGCTGAGGGAGCGCGAAATGCTTTTGACAAGGATCGCCGTCGAGCGGCCCGTCTTCACGACGATGATGATGATCGCCCTGCTCGTCTTCGGGCTGGTCGGCTACCAGCGCATCGGCGTCGACCTCTATCCGCGCTTCGACTTCCCCGTCGTGGTGGTGGCGACAGCCTATCCGGGCGCCACGCCCGATACGGTGGAGACCGAGATCACGCGGCCCGTGGAGGAGGCGCTGAACGCCATCAGCGGGCTCGACAAGGTGAATTCCACCTCCTACGAGGGCCGCTCCATCGTCATGGCGAGCTTCACGCTCGGCACCGACGGGCTGACGGCGGCGCAGGACGTGCGCGACCGCGTGGCGGCCCTCGAAGGCGGCTTCCCGAAGACCGTCGAGAAGCCGGTCATCCAGCGCTTCAACCCGGCCGACATGCCGATCCTCTCGGTGGCGCTCAGCTCCCGCACGCTAACCCTGCCGGAACTGACCACACTTGCCGAGCAGCGCATCGTCAAGAGCCTCAACACCGTGGCCGGCGTCGGCCGCGCCGCGCTCATCGGCGGCCAGAGCCGGCAGATCGACATCCGCATCAACGAGAGCAGCCTGCGCGCGCTCGGTGTCGGGGCGGACGAGGTGGTGACGGCGCTGCGCAGCGGCAACCAGAACCTGCCGGCCGGCTCCATGGTCAGCGACCTCAGCGACAGCATGATCCAGGTGCAGGGCCGCATCGAGCAGCCGGCCGACCTGATGGAAATGGTGGTGGCGCGGCGCGGCGGCGCGCCGATCTACCTGCGCGACATCGCCACCGTCACCGACGGGGCGGCCGATCCCGACAACCGCGCGATCTACAATGGCGAGACGGCGCTCGCCATCGACATTACCAAGATCCAGGACGCCAATACGGTCAAGGTCGCCGATGCGGTGAAGGCCAAGCTCGCGACGCTCAATGCCGAGCTTGCCCCGCTCGGCGTC
Source organism: Shinella sp. G-2 (assembly GCF_050172695.1). NCBI lineage: Bacteria > Pseudomonadati > Pseudomonadota > Alphaproteobacteria > Hyphomicrobiales > Rhizobiaceae > Shinella > Shinella sp. G-2. Next base: position 79,348 of record NZ_JBBEYH010000021.1, read on the forward strand.
GGCCTGACGGTCGTGGCCGATGTCTCGACCTCCGTCAAGGAATCCGTCTCGGAGGTGCGCGACACGCTCATCGAGGGCGCGGCGCTCGCCGTCGCCATCGTGCTGCTCTTCCTCAATTCCTGGCGTAGCACGGTCATCACCGGCCTCACCCTGCCCATCGCCATCATCGGCACCATTGCGGTCATCAACACGCTCGGCTTCACGCTGAACATGATGAGCCTGCTGGCGCTCACCCTGTCGATCGGCATCCTCGTCGACGATGCCATCGTGGTGCGCGAGAACATCACCCGCCACCTGCATATGGGCAAATCCCATGTCCAGGCGGCGCTCGACGGCACCAACGAGATCGGCCTTGCCGTGATCGCCACCACCGCGACCATCATCGCCGTCTTCCTGCCGGTCGCCATGATGAAGGGCATCGTCGGCCAGTTCTTCTACCAGTTCGGCATGACCGTCTCGATTGCCGTCATCATCTCGCTCTTCGTCAGCTTCACGCTGGACCCCATGCTGTCCAGCGTCTGGTACGATCCGGATTCGCAGCCGAACGCCAGGCGCGGCCCGCTCGGGCGGCTGATCGCGCATTTCGACCGTGGCTTCGAACGGCTGGCGCATCTCTACAAGCCCGTCATCGCCTGGGTGCTGCGCCATCGCTTCATCACGCTGATTGCAACCGTCGTCACCTTCGTCGGCAGCCTTGCGATGGTGCCGCTGGTGGGCGTGGAATTCGTGCCCTCGTCCGACGAGGGCCGGCTCACGATCAGCGTCACGACGCCGGTCGGCTCCTCGCTCGACTATACCGGCGCCAAGATGGCGCAGGTCGAGAAGGCGCTGGGCGAATTCCCGGAGATCAAGTCGGTCTACACCACCATCAATGGCGGGCAGGTGGCCGGCAAGAACCGGGCAACGGTGCAGGTGGAGCTCGTGCCCGTCGCGGAGCGCAGCCGCACGCCGGCCGTGCTGGCCCAGCCCATCCGCGAGCGGCTGGCCCATATCGCCGGCATCCGGGCCAACATCGCGCCGGGCGATCTGGAGGGCGGCGAAAGCAGCATCCAGATCAGCGTGCTCGGCGACGACCAGCAGACGCTCGAGGCCGTTGCGACGGACCTCGCGGCCGCGCTGCGCGCCATTCCCGGTGCGGTCGACGTGCGCAGCTCAACCGAGGAGCCGGCGCAGGTCATTTCGCTGCGCCTCAAGCGCGATGCGGCCAGCGATCTCGGCATCGATACGCTTCAGCTCGGAACCATGCTGAATACGCTTGTCGGCGGCGAGAAGGTCACCAAATGGACCGACCTCAAGGGCGAGACCTATGACGTCGTGCTGCGTCTGCCGAAAGAACAGCGGCAGAACCTCGACATGCTGCGCGACCTGACCATCAGCACCGGCAAGACCGACGAGGCGGGCGCGCCCGTGCTGGTGCGGCTCGATCAGGTCGCCGATTTCGTGCCCTCCACCACGGCGGCCGAAATCCGCCGGCTCGACCGCAGCCGCGAGGTGCTGGTTTCCGGCGACGTTTCGGGCCGGCCGCTCGGCGACGTCACGACCGACATCGAGGCGATGATCGCGGGCAAGAAGCTGCCGGCCGGCATACGCGTCAAGTTCGGCGGCTCGGTGGACGATCTCAACGAGACGGGCGGGGAAATGGTGACGGCGCTGACGCTGGCCGTGGTGCTGATCTACCTCGTGCTGGCCTCGCAGTTCGGCAGCTTCGCCCAGCCCATCGCCATCATGGTCTCCATGCCGCTGTCGCTGATCGGCGTCATCCTCGGCCTGCTGGTGGCGGGCAGCACGCTGAACATGTTCTCGATGATCGGCTTCATCATGCTGATGGGGCTGGTGACGAAGAACGGCATCCTGCTCGTCGACTTCGCCAACCAGGAGCGAAAGCGCGGCCTGCCGCTGACCGAGGCGCTCATCAATGCCGGCGTCGTGCGCTTCCGTCCGATCATCATGACGACGCTCGCCATGATCTTCGGCATGATCCCGCTGGCCGCCGCCATCACGGGTGGCGGCGCGCAGCGCGCGCCCATGGCCCATGCGGTGATCGGCGGCCTCGTCAGCTCGACGATCCTGACGCTGGTCGTGGTGCCGATGATCCTCTCCTATATCGACAGCATCACGCGCCGCATCGCCCCCTGGCTGCCCAAGGCGCCGGACGACCGCCATGAAACGGGAGGTCAAGGCGCATGATATCCGTCGTGCGGCATTGAAAGCCCTGGCGATATGCCTTACATTTCTCATTACCTGAAGTAAGGAATTCCGCCGTGACGACCGCAACCATCACGTCAAAAGGCCAGATCACGATACCGATGAAGGTGCGCAGCGACATGGGACTTGCCGCGGGCGATCGGGTCGAGTTCGTGCGCATGCAGGACGGCCATTACGCCGTCGTGCCGGCCTCCCATTCGATCCGGTCCCTGAAGGGGATCGTGCCGCGGCCGGACAAGCCTGTCAGCCTTGAGGACATGCAGGACGCCATTGCCGCCGGGGCGAACGGCCAGTGATCGGTGTCGATACCAATGTCCTGGTGCGCTATCTCGCCCAGGACGACGAAGCGCAATCGGCCGCTGCCGCGCGGGTCATCGACGGTTTCACGCCCGAAGCGCCGGGCTTCGTCTCGCAGGTCGCGCTGGTGGAGACCGTCTGGGTGCTCACCCGCTCCTACAGGATGACCCGGTCCGCTATCGCCGACACGGTCGAGGCCCTGTTGCGGGCGCGCGAGCTGGTGGTCGAGGGCGCCGAGGCCGGTTATCTGGCATTAGCGACCTATCGCGCGACGAAAGCCGACTTTTCCGATGCGCTGATTGCCCATGGCGGTCGTCTGGCGGGATGCCGGGAGACGGTGACCTTCGACAAGGGGGCGGCCAGCGCGGCGGGCATGCGGCTCATCGGGGCAGAGTGATCGCCCGAACGGATGATCAGCCGGCGCCGCGTGCTATTGCGCAGGGGCAGTGCGGGCCTTACGGGCGGCCTGCGCCGCAGCAAGCGTCTTCTCGATGACCATGGACGCCCGGTCGGCCACGATCTGCACCAGCGCGTTCAGCGGCTTGGAGGCGTCGATGGCGATGTCGGAGGATTGCGGCACGGCGTCGATCTCCGTCAGCGGCAGGAAGCGCAATGTGCCCTCGGCCAGTTCGGTCGCCGCGTCCAGCTCCGAGGTAAAGGCGACATAGTTGCCGCTGCGGGCAAGGTTCTTCACGAGGTGCAACGAGTTGGTCTCGACCCGGCCATGCGGCTCGGCGAAGAGCCAGCTGTACTGCACTTCGAGGAAACGGCGGATCAGCAGCGAGCGGCTTTGCAGGGCGATCGGGTAGGTCACGACGTCCTGGAATTTCACGTCGGGGTGCGAGAGCAGAGGATGGTGCGGGGCGACGACGCAGCCGAAGGGCAGCGGCAGGCTCCATAGAGACCGCACGTCGCTGCGCTGGGGCAGGTTGAAGGTGATGATGAGGTCCGCCTGTCCGGACAGGAGGGCCGCGACCGCTTCGTCCGTCGAGCCGATCTGGATGGAAAGGCCGATCAGCGGATGGGCGGCGGCGATGTCCTGTACCAGTTCGGGCAGGATGGTCGTGGCGTGACTGTCCATGGCGAAGACATTGACCTGGCCCTGCTGCACGCCCTGCAGCTGGAAGATCTCCGCCACCGCATTGCGTTCCTCCGCCCGCCAGCGGTGGACGAGCCGCACCAGCGCCTCGCCTGCCGCCGTCAGCCGCATGCCCTTCGGCATGCGGTCGAAGAGCTTGACCCCCAGCCGCTCCTCCAGACCGATGATCTGGCGGTCGATCGCCGAGGCCGCGATGTTCTGCGCGCGGGCGGCGGCCTGGATGGAGCCGGTCGAGGCGACACGGTCGAAATAGTGCAATTGTGCGGGGATCAGCGAACGGGACATGCGAACCTCACCATTCTAATTTCGGCAATGAAGTGTTTCACAGTTTGATATAGACGGCAATGCCAAGTCGGCGCACACTCCCTTCAATCACTACCAACCACAGGGAACAGCGGCGTGGTCCAGCAGATCAAATTCTTCCTGAACAGCTTTTTCTCCGGGCCGCAGGCCCCGTTCTTTCTGGCTGCCGACAACGGGCATTTCGCCCGTCACGGCCTTGAGGTCGAGTTCACCGAAGGCGCATCGCTCGCATGGGCGGTGCCGGTGCTGGCAGGCGGTGGTTATGATGTCGCCTATGGCGACATGAATACCCTCATCGAGATGAAGTCGGTCGACCCGTCCTCCTCGCCGCTCGCCGTCTGGGCCATGCACAACCGCTCGCCCTACACCATCGCCGTCGATGCCGATGGCCCGATCCAAAGCCCGGCCGACCTTGCCGGCCGCAAGCTGGTCTCGCATCCGGAAGACGCCGCCTGGAAGCTCTTCCCGGAATTCGGCATCGCCACGGGCCTCGACATTTCGACCGTCGAAGTCGAGCCCTCCGATCTCGGCCATGACGAGATGGTGCCGATCATGCGCGACACCGGCCGCTGGGAAGGCATCTTCGGCTTCGTCAACACCGTGCGCGCCCACACGATCGAGGCCGGCCTCGACCCGGACAAGGTGCTGCGTCATCTCGAATTCCGCGACTACCTGCCGGATCTCTATGGCGGCGCCGTCATGGTCACCCGCGATTTCGCGGCAAAGCATCCGGAAGCCGTGCGCGGTCTGCTCGAAGCGATCAATTGCGGCCTCAAGGATGCCATCGCCGATCCTGACGCAGCCATTGCCGCCGTCGCCCGGCGCAACCCGAAGCTCGACATCAAGGCGAACCGCGCCCGTCTCGTCGGCACGCTGGGGCTGGAAATGGCCGGGCCGGAAGGTGGACGCATCGGTATCGGCGATGCGGATGACGCACGCATCGTCGCCGGCGCCACTCTGATCACCCAGGCCAAGGGCCTTGCCCGCGTGCCGGCCGCGTCCGAAGTCTTCGACCGTCAGTTCCTGCCGCCGCTCGAAGAACGCGTCACCAGCCTGGCCGAGCGGTCATGACAGCGCGGCGGATCGCAGAATTCAACGCCTTGCCGCGGGGAGATTTCGCCGCGGCTCTGGCTCCGGTCTGGGAGAATGCAGACTGGGTGGCGGAGAAGGTCTCCGTCGACAGGCCCTTCGCCTCGGCGTCGGCCCTGCATGAGGCGATGCTGGCGCTCGTGAGGGCGCTGCCGGAAGACGAACTGCTCGCCTTCCTGAACCGTCATCCCGATCTTGGAGGAGCGGATGTGCGGGCGGGACGGGTGACGGCGGAGTCGGATGCCGAGCAGAGCTCGATCCGTCTCAACGCGCTGACGGCCGAGCAGGTTGCGGAATGGGACGGACTGAACGCCGCCTACAAGGCCCGCTTCGGTTTCCCTTTCATTCTCTGCGTGCGGCGTCACGACCAGGCCTCGGCGCTCGCGGCGATCCGCGACCGCATGAACGGAACACGCCAGGGCGAACTCGAAGCCGCCCTGCAGGAAATTGCATGGATCACCCGCTACCGGCTTGCCGCGCGGGTGACCGACCACGGAATTTCAGGATTGTAACAGCTGACGACGTAACCGAACCTGGTAATCCAGGCCCTACGGGAGGAGGGAAAGATGTACAGAAGACAGTTTCTTGGAAGTGTCGCCGCGGCGGCCCTTTTCATGGGCATGACGGGTGGCATGGCCTTTGCCGAAACGCCGGCCGACACGCTCGTCATCGCCAAAGTGATCGACGATGCGATTTCGTTCGATCCGGCGGAATCCTACGAAGACACCGGCAGCGAAGTGCTGCACAACGTCTATGAACCGCTCGTCGGCAACGAAGCGACCGACATGTCCAAGCTGACCGGCCTCATCGCCGAAAGCTGGACCTTCACCGACAACAACAAGACCGCGACCTTCAAGCTGCGCGCCGGCCAGACCTTCGCGTCCGGCAATCCTCTGACGGCCAACAACGTGGTCTATTCCTTTGCCCGCGTCGTCAAGGCAGGCAAGTCGCCGGCCTTCATCCTGAAGCAGTTCGGCTGGACGGCCGAGAATGTCGACAGCATGCTCAAGGCCGTCGACGACCAGACCTTCGAAATGAAGATCACCGTCGACTATGCGCCCTCGCTGGTCCTGAACATCCTGTCTTCCGTCAATGCGTCGGTGGTCGATTCCGTGACCGTCAAGGCGAACGAGAAGGACGGCGATTTCGGTCTTGCCTATCTCAAGGACAAGTCCGAGGGTTCCGGTCCCTACGTGCTGAAGACCTGGAAGCCGAACCAGACGGTGATGATGCAGGCCAACCCGGCCTATCGCCAGGGCGAACCGGCGATGAAGCGCGTCATCCTGCGCCACATACCGGAATCCGCCTCGCAGCGCCTGCTCCTGGAAAAGGGCGACATCGACATCGCCACCAACCTGCCGGGCGATCAGATCAAGGCGCTCGAAGCCAATCCCGACATCGCCGTCATGCGCAACAACGCGGCGCGCAATCTCTATCTCGGCCTCAGCCAGTCGGTCGAGCCGTTCACCAAGCCGCAGGTGCGCGAGGCGCTGAAGTATCTCGTCGACTACAAGGGGATGACGGACTCGCTGCTGAAGGGCGAATTCACCGTGCTGCAGTCCTTCTGGCCCTCGGGCTTCTACGGCTCGCTCGACGAGAACCCCTATAGCTACGACGTCGAGAAGGCCAAGGCCCTGCTCGCCGAGGCGGGCTACAAGGACGGCTTCTCCTTCAAGCTCTCGGTGCGCAACGTCAGCCCTGCCATCGACATCGCCCAGGCGGTCCAGCAGTCGATGTCGGCCGCCGGCGTCAAGATGGAGATCCAGCAGACGGACCAGAAGCAGTTCATCACCGCCTATCGCGGTCGTCAGTTCGAGGCGGTGCTCGGCACCTGGGAGCCGGACTTCCTCGACCCGCACGCCAATGCCGCGACCTTCGCGCTCAACCCGGACAACGGCCCGGATGCCAGCAGCAAGACGGTGGCCTGGCGCAACAGCTGGAAGGACGACACGGTCAACGCCATGACGGAAGCCGCCGTGCGCGAGCCCGACGAGGCCAAGCGTTCAGACCTATACAAGGAACTGCAGCGCAAGGTGATCGCCGACGGTCCCTATGTCGGCCTCGTGCAGCGCATCCGTCTGGCCGCCCTGCGCAAGAACGTCAAGGACTACGTGGTCGGTCCGGCGACGGTGTTCTACCGCCTGGTCAGGAAGTAGTCCCGTGCACAGCCCGGCGAAACGGATCTACTCCATCCTGCGTCTTTCATTGGGGAGCGCGACTTCGGTCGCGCTTACCCTTATTGGTCTCATCTTCGTCACCTTCGCCGTCGGCCGCCTGATCCCCATCGATCCGGTCGTGGCCGTCGTCGGCGAGAAGGCGCCGCAGGAAGTCTACGACAAGATGTACAAGGAACTCGGCCTTGACAGGCCGGTCTACGAACAGTTCATCACCTATGTCGGCAAGGTCGCGCACGGGGATTTGGGGAATTCCGTTTTCACCGGCCATCCGGTCGTGCAGGATCTGGCAAGCGTCTTTCCGGCCACGCTGGAACTTGCGACGATCGGCATCCTGATCGGCGTGCTGCTGGGCGTGCCGCTCGGCGTGGTGGCGGCCGCAAACAGCGGGCGCTGGCAGGACCAGATGGTCCGCGTGCTCAGCCTCGCCGGCTATTCCGTGCCGGTCTTCTGGCTCGGCATCGTGTTCCTGCTGGTCTTCTACGGCAAGCTCGACTGGGTGGCGGGACCGGGGCGCATCGACATCGCCTATGACGGCCTCGTCGAGGAATGGTCCGGCATCCTGACCATCGATGCGCTGAGGGCAGGGGACATGGACGTCTTCTACAATGCGCTTTCGCATATGGTGCTTCCGGCGATGCTGCTTGGCCTCTCGTCGCTGGCCTACATCGCGCGCATGACCCGCAGCTTCATGCTGACGCAGCTGAACCAGGAATATGTCACGCTCGCCCGCGCCAAGGGCGCTTCCGAGCGCACGGTAATCTGGGGCCATGCCCTGAAAAATGCCCGCGTGCAGATCATCACCGTCTGCTTCCTCTCCTACGGCTTCCTGCTGGAAGGCGCGGTTCTGACGGAGACAGTGTTCTCTTGGCCGGGGCTCGGCCTCTACATGACCAATGCCCTGTTCAACGCCGACCTCAATGCCGTCATCGGCGGTACGATCCTGATCGGTGCCGTCTTCATCATTCTCAACGCGCTGGCCGATATCGTCTATCGCTTCGCAGATCCGAGGACCGCAGGATGAGCACAACGCTAGCCCAATGGCTGACCACCGACCGGCCTGCAAGTCGCCTGCAGGCCCGGTTCGTCCGCCTCAACCTTTCCTTCCGCGCGCTTGTCGCCAACCGGCTGGCGCTCGTCGGTCTCCTCATCGTTCTGGCGCTCGTCGCCATGGCGCTCATCGGGCCCTTCTTCGCCGGCTCGCCGACGGATCAGGTGCTGGCGAACCGCCTGCTGCCGCCGAGCGCCGATCACTGGTTCGGCACGGACGAACTTGGCCGCGACATTCTCTCGCGCGTCGTGCACGGCTCGCAGATCACCGTACGCATCGTTCTGATGGTCTCGCTGATCGTCGGGCCGGTCGGCCTCACCATCGGCATCGTCGCCGGCTATTTCGGCGGCTGGGTGGATGCGGCGCTGATGCGCATCACCGATATCTTCCTGTCGCTGCCGCGCCTCGTCCTGGCACTTGCCTTCGTCGCCGCGCTCGGCACCGGCATCAACAACGCCATCATCGCGATTGCGGTGACCAGCTGGCCGCCCTATGCGCGCCTGGCGCGTGCCGAGACGCTGAGCATCCGCAACAGCGATTTTGTCCGCATGGCGGAATTGCAGGGCGCCTCCACGCTGCGCATCCTGTTCAACCATATCGCACCGCTCTGCTTCGCCTCGGTCGTGGTGCGCCTGACCTTCGACATGTCCGGCACGATCCTGATCGCCGCCGGCCTCGGCTTCCTCGGCCTCGGCGCGCAGCCGCCGCAGCCGGAATGGGGCCTCATGGTCGCCGCCGGCCGGCAATATGTGCTGGACCAGTGGTGGGTCGCCACCATTCCCGGCATTGCCATCTTCATCGCCAGCCTCGGCTTCAACCTTCTGGGTGACGGCCTGCGCGACGTCTTCGATGCGAGGTCCTCGTAATGTCCCGGCTTGAAATCGAAGATCTCCGCGTTTCCTTTGCCAGTCGTTCCGGCCCGGTGCCGGCGCTGCGCGGCGTCAGCCTCTCCGTCGATGGCGGCCGGCTCGGCATCGTCGGCGAAAGCGGCTCGGGCAAGTCGACCATGGGCAGGGCCATCATGGGCCTGCTGCCGCAGAGCGCCAAGGTCACCGCCCGGCGGTTCGAATTTTCCGGCCAGGACATGCTCAAGGCCTCGATCGCCCAGAAACGGGCGATGCGCGGCCGCCGCATCGGCATGATCATGCAGGACCCGCGTTATGCGCTCAATCCCGTCATGACGGTCGGTGCGCAGATCGCCGAATGTTTCCGTCTGCACCAGGGCATCGCCGGCAGGGCGGCGAAAGCCAAGGTGCTCGACCTGCTTGCCGCCGTGCGCATCAACGATCCGGAATCGGTCTACGACCAGTATCCGCATCAGGTGTCCGGCGGCATGGGCCAGCGCGTGATGATCGCCATTGCGCTTGCCGGCGAACCGGAACTGCTGATCGCCGACGAGCCGACCTCGGCACTCGACGCTTCGGTGCGCACGAGCTTCCTCGGTCTGCTCGACCAGATCATCAAGGAACGCGGCATGTCGCTGATCCTGATCAGCCACGACCTGCACCTCGTCTCCAATTTCTGCGATCGGGTGATGGTGATGTATGGTGGTCAGGTGATGGAGGAGTGCACGGCGGCGGATCTGGAAAACCCGCATCATGCCTATACGCGCGCACTCGCCGCCTGCCGGCCGTCGCTCACCGAGCGGCTGCCGGAGCTGCGCACCTTCACCCGCGACCCCGCCTGGATGGAGGCAAAGTCATGATCGAGATCGAAAACGTCTGCGTCGATTTTCACACCAAGACCCGCGTGGTGCGAGCCTTGAATGCGGTTTCCCTCAGCGTGCCGCAGGGCAGCGTCTTCGGCCTCGTCGGCGAGTCCGGTTCCGGCAAGACGACATTGCTGCGCGCCATGATGGGCCTCACCGCCGTCAGCAGCGGCAAGGTGAAGATCGGCGGCGACGTGGTGAAGCAGAACCCGCCGCTCTCCTTCCGCCGCCGCGTGCAGATGGTCATGCAGGATTGCTACGCCTCGCTGAACCCGGTGCATACCGTCGACCAGATCATCGGCGAACCGCTTGCGATCCACCGCTTCGACAATCCGGAAAAGCGCATCCTGCAGGCCCTGAAGGATGTGAGTCTCGGCCCGGAACACCGCTTCCGCTTCCCGCACCAGCTTTCGGGCGGCCAGCGCCAGCGCGTCGCCATTGCGCGGTGCCTCGCCATCGAGCCGGAGGTCATGCTGCTCGACGAGCCGACCTCGGCGCTCGACGTGTCGATCCAGGCGGAAATCGTCAATCTCGTCATGCGGCTGCAGCGGGAAAAGGGGCTCACCCTCTTCATCATCAGCCATGACCTGCCGCTCGTCGCCCATATGTGCGACCGGCTGGCGATCATGCACAAGGGCGTGCTGCGCGAGATCATCACCAGTCAGGACCTGATCGACCAGAACGTGACGGACGACTACACGCGCGAACTCATCAGCGCCTCGCTTTGAATGGCGAAAGGCCGGGACCTTGCAGGTCCCGGCCCTCCGGCAGGCGTCACTATGGCCCCGGGGGAGGGAGTCCTAGTGGGCCATGGCGACCTGTCCCTGTATGCGAAGCCCGTTGAGCGCCGCGTTCATGATGATGGCGGTGACCGCCCCCATGATGACGGGGGAGTGGAAGACCACCTGGGACCATTCCGGCATGAACTGGAAGAAGTCCGGCTTGACGATGGTGATCATCGCCATGGCGACGCTCAGCCCCACCACCATGAAGTTGTTGAAGGTCGTGTCGAAGTCGATCTTCTGCAGGGTCTTCATGCCGACGACCACCAGCGTGCCGAACATGACGAACCCGGCGCCGCCGACAACCGGCTTCGGCAGAGAGGCGATGGCGGTCGCCAGCACCGGCGACAGGCCGAGCACGACGAGGAACCCGCCCGCCAGCGCCACCGTCCAGCGGCTGCGCACGCCCGTTATGTTCACCAGCGCGACGTTCTCCGAGAAGGCCGTGTAGGGGAACGAGTTGAGCATGCCGCCGAGCATGGTCGAAAGCCCGTCCGCCCGCAGCAGGTCGGCGATGGTGCGTTCCGTCGCGGGACGGCCGACCATCTCGCCGACGACGATGGTGTCGCCGACGGATTCCACCCAGGTGATGGCGACGACGAGGCACATGGTCAGCACCGGCACGAGATGGAAGGTCGGCAGGCCGAAGTGGAAGGGCGTGACGATGGCGAGCGGAGCCGCATCCTTGACCGCGCTGAAATCCAGCATGCCCATCAGCCCCGCGAAGACGACGCCGACGACCAGCCCGAGGAAGACCGCAATGTTCTTGACGAAGCCGCGGCCGAAGACGTTGAGCAGCACGATGACGGCGAGCACGAGGAAGGCAAGGCCGATATAGGCCGGTTTGCCCGCATCGGGCACGAAGCCGCCGGCGGCATACTGGATCGCGACCGGCAGCAGGCTGAGGCCCATCACCGTCAGCACGGCGCCGACGACCACGGGCGGAAAGGCCCTGACGATATAGCGGCCCAGCGGAGCCATGAAGATGGCGAAGAGCCCCGCCGCGATGACCGCGCCATAGACCGCCTGCAGGCCGGCGGTCGGCCCGTTCGCGAGGATCGCCGGATTGCTGCCGATGGCGATGACCGGCGAGATGGCGGCGAAGGTGATGCCCTGCATCAGCGGCATGCGCACGCCGAAGCGCCAGAAGCCGACCGTCTGGATCAGCGTGGCGAGGCCGCAGGTGATGAGGTCGGCCTGGATCAGGTAGGCGATCTGGGCCTGGCTGAGGTTGAGGGCGCTACCGATGATGAAGGGAACGGCGATGGCGCCGGTATACATGACGAGCACGTGCTGAAGCGCGAGCACCGCCATGCGGGCGGGGGGCAGGATCTCATCGACGGGATGGACATGCCGTGCAGTCTGGTTTGCGCCGGCCGCAGCCGCGCCATGGTCCGCTTGTCGGGACATGGGCTGAACTCCTCAAAGGAAGAAAATGGAAAGGCCTGCGGCTTCGGGTTTTCACCAGAAGCCCTCATGCGCTTTCGCGATTTCCCCTTCGAGCGCGGGCACGGGTCCGACGACCGCCACCTTGCGCTGCCCGGCGTCGAAAATATGCTCGCAGGGCATGTCCATCGTCAGGTTTTCGGGATTGTCGCCGGTCAGTTCGGCGAGGCGCTTTTCCGTCATGCCGTAGACGAGGCGGCCGATGCCGGCCCAATAGGTGCCACCCGCGCACATGCAGCACGGCTCCACCGAGGTGACGAGCGTGCATTCCGCCAGGAATTCCGGCGAATAGGCCTTGGCGGCGTCGCGTGCGACGTTCATCTCGGCATGGCCGACGCCCTTGTCGTCCTTGAACGTGTTGCCGGAGGTGAGCAGCACCGCCCCGTCCGGCCCCGCCAGCAATGCACCGAACGGGTGGTTGCCCGCCGCCCGGCTTTCCTCCGCGATCTTCATCGTCTCGCGCAGATTGCGCAGATCGATCTCCGTTGCCTGTCCCTTGTTCTGTTTGTCGAGCATTCGTCACTCCTCCTGAACGCTTGAAACTCCCGCATTCAGAGTGCGCGAGAAGGGGGCTTGCGCCAATTAGAATGAATTGCGCATAGTGTGCGAAAAAACTGCACAGGGAGGCGGCTGTGTCGGCATTCTCGCGGGAGTTCTTCACCTTCGTGGAAGTGGCGCGCGAGCGCTCCATCCGTCGTGCGGCGGAAAAGCTCAACCTCTCCGCCTCCGCCCTCAGCCGTCAGATGCAGATTCTCGAACAGACCTTTGGCGCCCGGCTCTTCGTGCGCATGCCGCAGGGCGTGCAACTGACGGAACAGGGGCAGGTTCTGCTGGCGCAGGCTGAGCGCTGGCTGGACGACGAGAGCGCGTTGCGCGCCGCCCTCCAGCAGGCCGGCGGCGGTGGGGCCGGCACGCTCAGGCTCGGCATCATGGAATGCCTGGTGCCCTATATTCTGCCGGGGCTGGAGGCGGAGACGGAACCGGCCGCGCTGAAGATTTCGGTGGGCGACACCGGCACACTGGTCGGCCAGCTCTGCCGCAACGAGATCGACGCGCTGCTGGCCTTCAACGTGCCGCGCCTGCCGGAGCTTCGGGTCTATGACGAGCGGAGCTACGATCTCGGTGTCGTCTATGCGGCGGCGCTGGCGCCCTCGGGCGAGCCGCCGTTCCGCATCGAGAACTGTCTTGGCCGGCCGCTCTGCCTGCCCGATACGAGCCTGTCGGTCTGGCCGCGGCTCGATGCGGAGGTCTACCGCATCCATGCCGAGCCGCATATCGCGCTGCGCAGCAACTCCATCGCGCTCATCATGGAATATGTCGCGGCCGGAAAGGGTATCAGCTTCCTGACGTGGCTGGATGCGGCGGCGGGCGTCGCCGAGGGCCGCTTCCGCTTCGCCAAGCTGGAAAACCGTCGTCTGTCGGAAAAGCTCTATCTCTGCGCGGCGGCCAATGCCCCGCTGGGGCCGTTCCAGGCGGCGCGCTCTTCCGCCGCGTTCCCCTCTCGCCGCAAGGCGATTGAGGGAGGCCGAGGCAACGGGTGCCCCGGCTGTTGTCACTCAGAATTCGTCCCAGCCCGGCTCGGAGGCCGTTGCCGCGCTGCCACCGCCGAAGGCGCTGGCGAGCTTGCCGACCATACGCTTGGCCGGTGAGACGACGGGGCGCGAGGTCGTGTGGGCGGCTGCGACGGGACCGCGAACGGGCGCCGGGGTGGCTGCGCGCGAGGAAACCGCAGCGCCGACCTGGAAGCGACCGACCAATTGGCGCAGCTTGTCCGCTTCGCCGGCGAGCGACGCGCTTGCGGCGGTGGACTGCTCGACCATGGCGGCGTTCTGCTGGGTCGTCTGGTCCATCTGGTTGACGGCGGAGTTGACCTCCGCCAGCCCGACCGACTGCTCGCGCGCCGAGGTGGTGATGGCGTCGAGCTGCGCGTTGATCTCGCTGACATGCTCGCCGATCACCTTCAGCGCCGCACCGGTCTCCGTCACGAGGCGAACGCCCCCTTCGACCTCGCCCGCCGAATGGCGGATCAGTTCCTTGATCTCCTTGGCGGCCTGGGCCGAGCGCTGGGCAAGCTCGCGCACTTCCTGCGCCACGACCGCAAAGCCCTTGCCGGCCTCGCCCGCACGCGCCGCTTCCACGCCGGCGTTCAGCGCCAGAAGGTTTGTCTGGAAGGCGATCTCGTCGATGACGCCGATGATGTTGGAGATCTGGCCCGAGGAAGCCTCG
>NZ_JBBEYH010000022.1:0-93554 GCF_050172695.1 Shinella sp. G-2
CTCGGGCTTCATTCACCTCATCGCAGCGATGATATGGATGCAGTGAATGTCGATCCGTCCTAGGTGTCTGCTCCCATCTCTTCCATGGACGAAAACAGGGTGTCGGCGCGCCGCAGGGCCGTGCCGCAGGCGACCGCCATCTGCGGCAGGATCAGCCATTCCAGCGTCCAGGCCGCGCCGGAGCGCTCCTGCTCGTGCACCATCGCCTGCGCCATCCCGCCGAGCTGCGCGGCGTTGAAGCGCGCAAGCGTCACCAGCATTTCGGCGGTGACCGGGTTCTGCTTGTGCGGCATGGCCGAGGACGCGCCGCCGCCGGCGAGCACGATTTCGTCGCCGCGATCGGCCATCAGGGCGATGTCCTGCCCGATCTTGCCGAGGCTGCCCGTGATGGCGGCGAACAGGCCGGCAAGGTCCAGCATGCGGTCGCGCTGGCTGTGCCATTGCGGTGCGTCGGCAAGTCCGAGCGCGTCGGCGAGTGCCGCGCGCACGACAAGTCCCTTGTCGCCAAGTTTCTCCAGCGTGCCCGCCGCGCCGCCGAATTGCACGGCCAAGCCCTCCAAGGTGAAGATCTGAAGCCGTTCGGCAACACGCTCCAGCGGCAGGCGCCAGGATTGCAGGCGGTCGGCCACCGTGATGGGAATTGCCGCCTGCATGCGCGTGCGCGCCATCAGGGCACGCGTGCCTGAGGTCGCCGAGCGTGCGGCGAGCATGCCGATCAATCCATCCATCCGGTCTTCCAGCAGGGGGAGGACACGCAACAGGCGCAGCATCAGGCCGCAGTCGATGACATCCTGGCTGGTGGCCCCGAAATGCAGATGCCTTGCGTGCGGCTCGCCGACGGCGGCCCGCAGTTGCCGCACAAACTCGGGCACCACGACCCCGTCCCGCGCGGTTGCCGCGCGAAGCGCTGCGACATCCGGCGAGAAACGATGCGCGGCGCTTTCGATGGCTTGCACGGCCTCGGTCGGAACGATGCCCGCCGCAGCCTCGGCTTTCGCCAGCGCCACCTCGAAGGCGAGCATGGCTTCCAGTTCCGCCGCCGCGGAGAACAGCGACGACACCTCCTCGTCGCCGAGAAGGCCGGAGAGATAGGGATGATCGAAGGGCGAGACGGTCATGGAGCGCTCTTTCCGGATGGACGGTCGGTCTGGAAGGAATTCCCGGGCCCGGGCCGAGGATCCACGCCCCGTGCGGGCGATTTACTATAGGCCATCCCCGGCCAGGCCGCCTCAAATATCGAAGAACACCGTTTCCTTCTCGCCCTGCAGATGGATGTCGAAACGGTAGGCATCGCCGTCCACCGGCGCGATCAGCGTCGGCACGCGCACGCGGTGTTCGATGCGCGCCAGCACCGGATCCTCGGCATTGGCCGCCGCTTCGTCGCTGAAATACATTCGCGTGTTGAGGCCGAGATTGATGCCGCGGGCGACGATCCAGAAGCAGATATGTGGCGCCATCGGCCGGCCGTTGCGGAAAGGCACCCGGCCAGGCTTGATCGTCTCGAAGCGGTATTCGCCGGTTTCGCCATGGGTGGCGGAGCGCCCCCAGCCGGGAAAGTTCGGATCGGCGCTGCCGCGCAGTTCCGAAGGGCTGTTGTAGAGGCCGGCGGCGTCCGCCTGCCAGATCTCGACCAGGGCATCCTTCAGCGGCGTGCCGGTGCCGTCGAGCACGCGGCCGGTAATGGTGATGCGCCGGCCGAGCGTCTTCTCGTTCACCATCGTCGCGCCGAGGTCGCCGTCATAGACGCCGGCAATGCCGGCATGGTTGGGCGTCAGGCCGATATGGACATAGGGCCCCGCGGTCTGCGACGGGCTTTCCTTGAGATATCCGAGCGGCTGGACCATCAGTTGCCCTCCATCCGGTTCTCGAACAGCGTCGAGCGGCGGCCGCGCAGCACGATGTCGAACTTGTAGGCGCGCGCGTCCATGGGGATCGTGTTGCCCCAGTCGAGCGCCGCCACGAGCTGCTCCACCGCCGCTTTGTCCGGGATCGTCTGCACGATGGGACACTTCCAGATCATCGGGTCGCCTTCGAAATACATCTGCGTGATCAGCCGTTGGGCAAAGCCGTGGCCGAAGACGGAAAAATGGATATGCGCTGGCCGCCAGTCGTTGACGCCGTTCGGCCAGGGATAGGGGCCGGGCTTGACGGTGCGGAAGGCGTAGTGGCCGTCCGCATCGGTAATGGTGCGCCCGCAGCCGCCGAAATTGGGGTCGAGCGGGGCGAGATAGCTTTCCTTCTTGTGGCGATAGCGCCCGCCGGCATTGGCCTGCCAGAATTCCAGGAGCGCGCCGGGCAGCGGCCGCGCCCGCTCGTCAAGCACCCGTCCGTGCACGATGATGCGTTCGCCGATGGCGCTCTCGCCAGGACGGGCGAAATTGTGGATCAGGTCATTGTCGAGCTCGCCCAGCATGGAATGGCCGAAAACCGGGCCGGTGATCTCCGAGATCGTGCCGTCGAGCGAGAGCAAAGCCTTCTGCGGTGAGCGCAGCACGGACGTCTTGTAACCGGGGGTCAGGCCCGGCGGATGCCAGAGCCGGTCGCGCGAGAAGAAGGCGCCCGTCTCGGGCTTCTTGTTGGAAAGATCCGTCATATCTGCCTCAAGCCGCCGTTTCCGCATCCATGTCCGCAAAGACCTGCTTGGCGACCTTGATCGCCCGATTGGCGGCCGGCACGCCGGCATAGATCGCCACATGCAGCAGCGCCTCGGCGATGTCCTCGCGGCTCGCGCCGGTATTGGCGGTCGCCCGCACATGCATCGCCACTTCCTCGTCATGGCCGAGGGCGGCGAGCAGCGCGATCGTCACCATCGAGCGCTCGCGTTTCGTCCAGCCCGGCCGCGACCAGACCGTGCCCCAGGCGCCTTCGGTGATCAGCTCCTGGAACGGCTGGTCGAAGGTCGTGGCGGCAGCGGTGGCGCGCTCGACATGGGCCTCGCCCAGCACTGCGCGACGGGTCGCCATGCCCTGCCGGTAGCGTTCCGATGGTGTGGCGGCATCAGCCATGGGAGGCGTCTCCGGCAGGAAGGGTGTCGATGAAGGCACGGATCATCTCGCTCAGGATCTCCGGCTGCTCGACGCAGGGAATGTGCCCGGCGTCCTTGATGACCTCGTAGCGCGCACCGGCAATCAGCTTGGCCATGGAAAGCACGACATCGGGCGGCGTCGAGCCGTCCTGGTCGCCGACGACGCAAAGCGTCGGCACGGTGAGGTGGCGGGTGGATTCGGTCAGATCGGCATCGCGCAGCGCCGCACAGGTCGCGGCATAGCCGACCGCGGACTGGCGCGTCAGCATGTTGCGGTAGCCGTGATAGGCGGCGTTCTCCGGGCGGCGGAAGGCCGGGGTGAACCAGCGCGCCATGACCGCATCGACAAGGCTCTCGATACCCTTCGTCTCGATGCTCTCGATGCGGGCGTTCCACATGTCGGCCGTACCGATCTTGTGCGCGGTGTCGCACAGGACGAGGCCCTTCACGAGGTCCGGGCGCCTGGCGGCCAGTCCCTGTGCGATCATGCCGCCGACGGAGAGGCCGCAGATCACCGCGTCGCGGACGGCGAGCCGGTCGAGCAGGGCGGCAAGGTCCAGCACATGGTCGTCGATGGAATAGGGCACCTGGCCGAGATCGGACAGGCCATGGCCGCGCTTGTCGTAGGTGATGATGGGGAAATCGCCCGCAAGGCGCACCACCACGTCGCGCCAGATGCGGAAATCGGTGCCGAGCGAATTGGCGAAGACGATGACGGGCCGGCCGACGGGGCCGCCGATCAATTGGTGATGCAGGATGACGTCGTTGACGGTGGCGAATTGCACGGGGCGTTCCTCTTGTTCCTGCAGAATGGCCTGTTGATCTGGTTAGGTAAAATGATATTTTGCGCCATTTCATTAACTTGAGGGTTATGAAACCCATGATCGATAGCCGCATCAAGTTCCGCCATCTCCAGACCTTTGTCGAGGTGGCGCGTCAGAAGAGCGTCATGAAGGCGGCCGAGCTTCTCCATGTCAGCCAGCCCGCCGTGACCAAGACGATCCGTGAGCTGGAGGAGGTTCTGGGTGTCGCCGTCTTCGAACGCGACGGCCGCGGCATCAAGATCACCCGCAGCGGCGAGGTCTTCCTGAAGCATGCCGGTGCGGCGCTGACGGCGCTGCGCCAGGGCTTCGATTCCGTCTCGCAGGCGCTGTCGGGCGATGCGGTGCCGGTGCGCATCGGCGCGCTGCCCACCGCCTCCACGCGCATCATGCCGCAGGCGATGCGGCTGTTCCTGGCAGCCGGCACCGGCGCGCGCATAAAAATCGTCACCGGCGAGAATGCCGTGTTGCTCGAGCAGTTGCGCGTCGGCGACCTCGACCTCGTCGTCGGCCGCCTCGCCGCGCCGGAGAAGATGACCGGCTTCTCCTTCGAGCATCTCTATTCGGAGAGGGTGGTGTTCTGCGTGCGCGCCGGCCATCCGTTGCTGGCTGCCGGCGCGGCCTTTGCCGGGCTCGACGCCTATCCGGTGCTGATGCCGACACGCGGCTCGATCATCCGTCCCTTCGTCGAAAGCTTCCTCATCGCCAACGGCATTGCCGGCCTGCCGAACCAGATCGATACGGTTTCCGATGCCTTCGGCCGCGCCTTCGTGCGCGAGAGCGACGCGATCTGGATCATCTCCGAAGGCGTGGTGGCGGCCGATATCGCCGAGGGCAAGCTCGCCGCCTTGCCGATTGACACCGGCGGCACGAAAGGCCCCGTCGGTCTTACCATGCGCGCCGACGCGGTGCCGTCCATGCCGCTTGCCATCCTCATGCAGACGATCCGCGAGGTCGCCGGCAAGGTCGCGCCCGCGGCTTGAGCACCCGCCGCCCCTCCGCTACGAAGGCTCATGGCCAGCGACCTTGCTCTTTTCCGCGACGCGACCCTTGCCGCTCGCCCCGACCTTGCCGGCGCTGTCTTCCGGTCGCTGCCGGGCGGCTGGCATTCGCATGCCGTGGCGGTGGATGCGTGTTTTGTCTTCAAGTTCCCGCAGGGCGAGGAGGCGGAACGGGCGCTGCGCCGCGAGGCGACGATCCTGGCCGCCCTGCGCCCGCATGTGACGATGCGCGTGCCGGCCCTGTGCCTGCATGAGGGTACGCCGCTCTTTTCCGAACATGCGATCATTCCCGGCGCGCATCTGGAAACGGTCGGATACGAGGCCCTGCCGGAGGCGGCGCGGCAGGTGCTGGGTGATGAGCTTGCCCGCTTCTATGCCGATCTCCATGCACTGGACCGCACCGGGATGGCTGCCGCCGGGGCGCTGCCTGTCGAGCGCTGGCTGCCGGCGGAGACGATTGCGGACAAAGCCCTGTCGCTGCTGCCCGCGCATCTGCAGGCTTCGCCGAGGAAACCCTCGCCGGCTGGCGTGCCCTGCCGCCGGATCCCCATGGAGACACCTACGGCTTCTTCGACGGCCACGGCTGGAACATGGCTTTCGATCACGACGCGCAGCGGCTCAACGGCGTTTACGACTTCGCCGATTCCGGCTTCGGTCCGCTGCATCAGGATTTCATCTATTCCAACTTCATCAGTCCGGATCTTACCGCGCGCATCGTCGCCGGCTATGAACGGTTGACCGGCCGGATGCTCGACCGCGCCCGCATTCATCTCCTGACCGGCGTCCATCGCCTCTGGGAGCTTGCGGCCCTTGCCGACGCGCCGGAACACCATGCGACGATGATCGCCTCGGTCGCCGCCTGGGCGCGTCAGTAGGCGAGACCCACATAGTTTTCCGCCAGCACCGTTTCGGCGGCGCGGGAATGGGTGAGGTAGTCGAGTTCCGCTTCCTGGATCTTCTGGTCGAAATCGCCGGTATCGGGGAAACGGTGCAGCATGGTCGTCATCCACCAGGAGAAGCGCACGGCGTTCCAGACCCGGGCAAGCGCCCTGGCAGAATAGGCGTCGATGCCGGCACTCGATCGGTCCTGATAGTGTTCCAGAAGCCCGTGGAAGAGGTAGTGCACGTCGCTTGCGGCAAGGTTCAGACCCTTGGCGCCGGTCGGCGGCACGATATGGGCGGCGTCGCCGACAAGGAAGAGCCGGCCGAAACGCATCGGCTCGGCGACGAAGGAGCGCAACGGCGCGATGGATTTCTCGAAGCTCGGCCCCGTCACCATCGCCTCGGCATGGTGGACGGGCAGGCGACGGCGCAGTTCGTCCCAGAAGCGCGCGTCGCTCCAGTCCTCGATCTTCTCGTCCAGCGCGCACTGGATGTAGTAGCGGCTGCGGGTGTGCGAGCGCATCGAGCAGAGCGCAAAGCCGCGGGGATGATTGGCATAGATGAGCTCGTCGCTGACCGGCGGCACGTCTGCGAGAATGCCGAGCCAGCCGAAGGGATAGATCTTCTCGAAGGTGCGGATCGCGCCTTCGGGCACCGCCTTGCGGCTCGCCCCGTGAAATCCGTCGCAGCCTGCGATGAAGTCGCAGTCGATACGGTGGGCCACGCCGTCCGTCTCGTAGGTCACATAGGGTGTCTCGCCGTCGAAGGCGTGGGGCGTCACGTTGCTGGCCTCGTAGATCGTTAGCCGGCTGTCTTTTTCGCGCTGTTCGATCAGGTCGCGGGTCAGTTCTGTCTGGCCGTAGACGAGCACACGCTTGCCGCCGGTCAGGTCGAAGAGATCGATGCGGTGGTCGCGCCCGTCATAGGCGAGCGAGAAGCCGTCGTGCGGCAGGCCTTCGGCCCGCATGCGCGCGCCGACGCCGGCCGCGTCCATCAGCCGGGCCGTGCCTTCTTCCAGCACGCCGGCCCGCACGCGGCCGAGGATATGCGCGCGGCTCGACCGGTCGAGAATGGCCGTCTCGATGCCCGCATTGCCGAGCAACTGCCCGAGCAGCAGGCCGGACGGACCTGAACCGATGATGACGACCTGAACGCGCATGTTTCCCTCCCGAACTGGCATTTCGCAAAGTTTCGGCGAGAAGACCGGCGCCGGGCAATGGACGGATCGATCCTCGGCTTGTACAAATCGAACATCGCGAACCGGAAGCACGAGGCCGATGAAACCCGTTCCGACCTATGAGCTCTATGGCGAACGGGCGGGAAATGCGCCGGATTTCTGGTTGCATTGCGAAACGATCCCGTCGCGCAGCAGCCTGCATCGCTACGAGATCGGCCTGCACCGGCACGAAAGCTTTTTCCAGATCCTGTACATTTCCGCCGGATCGGGCGATGCGCTGTTCGGCGCGGAGAGGCGGATGTTGGTTCCCGGCGCCCTCGTCACGGTGCCGCCGGCCCTCGGCCACGGGTTTCGCTTCTCGCGCGATATCGACGGCTATGTCTTCACCATGCTCGCCTCGCATCTGAGGCTTTCCGGCACGGCGGCGCGCTTTGCCGCGGCGCCGCGGGTGACGCCGCTCGATCCGCGCGATCCCGACGGTGCCTTCGTTCTGTCGACCCTGACGCGGCTTGCCGCCGAATGGAGGGGGCGCCAGGGCGGACGCACCGATCTGATGGAGGCCTATCTGACGACGGTGCTGGCGCTGGCGGCGCGGCTCTGGAGCCGCTCGGAACCGGACGAAGGCGCGGATGCGGCGGCGCGGCGCATGGAGCATTTGAACGGCCTCGTCCAGCAGCATTTCCGCGACCAGAAGCCGGCGAACTTCTATGCGCAGGAACTCGGCGTCTCGCCCACCCACCTCAACCGCATCGTCAAGGCGGCGACCGGGCTGACGGCGCATGCCTATATCGCCCGCAAGCGGATCGACGAGGCCAGACGCGATCTCGTCTTCACCGACATCCCGGCGCAGGAGATCGCGCTGCGCCTCGGTTTTGCCGATCCGGCCTATTTCTCCCGCGCGTTCCTGCGCGAGACCGGTCAGACGCCGCGCGCCTTCCGGCTCGCCGAGCGGGGGCGGCTGGCGGCTCAGTCGTCGGAATAACGTTCTTCCGCCCAGGGGTCGCCGCGCATGTGATAGCCGTTGCGCTCCCAGAAGCCCGCCTGGTCGCCGGGCAGGAAATCGATGCGCGTCAGCCACTTGGCGCTTTTCCAGAAATAGAGATGCGGCACGACGAGCCGCATCGGCCCACCATGGGCGACCGACAGCGGCTGGCCCTCCCAGTGGGTGGCGAGAATGGCGTCTTCGGCGGCGAAGTCGGCCAGCGGCAGGTTGGTCGTATAGCCGTCATAGCTCGTCAGCATGACGAAAGCGGCCTCGGCGCGCGGCATCACGACTTCGAGAAGATCGCGGGTCGTAACGCCCTCCCAGCGGTTGTCGTAGCGCGACCAGGTGGTCACGCAATGGATGTCGGAGCGTTTCTGGCTCTGTGGCAAGGCGAGGAAATCCGCCCAGCCGAAGGAGGAGGGGTTTTCCGCCCCGCCCTTCACGTCCAGCCGCCAGGTTTCCGGGCGGATCACCGGTTGCTGGCCGAGATCGAGCACCGGCCAGTCCTTCACGAGATGCTGGCCGGGCGGCAGGCGATCGGTTTCCGGCCGGGTGATGCGGCCCGTCAGGAACTTCCCCTCGTCCGCCCAGCGGCGCTTGGTGCGGGTGAGCTTGTTTTCGTCCTCGCGCATGGCGGCCTCCTGTTGCAACGCAAAAGGTGGGGGCGCGGCTTGCGGATTGTCAAGGATCGATCAGCTCAGCACCGGCCTCAGCGCCGCCTGCACGTCGCGCATGGCCGGCAGATAGCGCGCCACCATCTCCTCGGCCTCCGCATGGGCGGCGGGCGCACCGATATTGAGTGCTGCGACGATCCGCCCCCGGGCGTTCTCCAGCGGCACGGCGATGGAGCGCAGGCCGAGTTCCAGTTCCTGGTCGATCAGCGCGTAGCCCTGCCCGCGGACACGGGAAAGCTCCGCCAGCAGCGCATCGGGCTCGGTCTTGGTGAAGGGCGTGTTTGCCTGAAGGTCGGAGGCCTCGAGGATGGCGCGCGCCTCGGCGTCCGGCAGGGCCGCCAGCAGCACGCGTCCCATCGAGGCGCAATAGGCGGGCAGGCGGGAACCCGGCGTCAGGCTGATCGACATCACCCGCTTCTGCGCCGCGCGGGCGACATAGACGATCTCGGTGCCGTCGAGCACGGAGACCGAAGCGCTCTGCCCCACCGCCTCCGACAGCCGGTCGAGATGGGGCTGCACCAGCCCCGGCAGCGGCGTTGCCGAGAGATAGGCATGACCGAGCCGGAGGATCTTCGGCGTCAGCGCGAAGAACTTGCCGTCATAGGTGGCATAGCCGAGTTCGGCGAGCGTCAGCAGGCAGCGCCGTGCCGTCGCCCGGTCGAGGCCGGTCTCCCTGGCGACATCGGTGATGGTGAGCCGCGGATTCGTCTCGCCGAAGGCCTCGATGACCCGGAGGCCCTTGGCGAAGCCGCCGATGAAGTCCGTTTCTCGCATCTTCCGCCCTTTCCGATCGCGACCTTTCCTCCGTCATGCTCGGGCTTGACCCGAGCATCCGCACTTTGTGGGTGCCGCTTGGGTCAAGGCCAAGGATGACGGTGAGAGGATGCGAGGTCGCGTTCAAATCCATCCCGCTTCTCTCTCTCATTTTGTGCGTATATTGAACAAATGTCAAATAACGCACAAAATGGATTGCCGCTTTTCCCCTTCGGATTTACCTCTCTTGCCGACATCGGGAGATTGGCATGGACAAGAGCATCTCAAGTCTGGCGGAGGCCGTGTCCGGCATCGGCGATGGCGCGACGGTGATGATCGGCGGTTTCGGCGGCTCCGGCGCGCCGATCGAGCTGATCCACGCGCTCATCGACACGGGGGTAAGGGACCTTACCGTCATCAACAACAATGCCGGCAATGGCCGTATCGGCATCGCCGCGATGATCGACGCCGGCATGGTGCGCAAGATGATCTGCTCCTTCCCGCGCTCCTCCGATCCGCGCGCCTTCACGGAAAAATACCTGGCCGGCGAAATCGAACTGGAACTGGTGCCGCAGGGCACGCTCGCCGAGCGCATCCGCGCCGGCGGCGCCGGCATTCCCGCCTTCTACACCCCGACGGGTTTCGGCACGGAGCTGGCGGAGGGCAAACCGGTCGCCGAATTCGAAGGCCGCATGTATGTGCAGGAACGCTGGCTGAAGGCCGATGTCGCCCTCATCAAGGCCAGGACGGGCGATACGCATGGCAACCTCACCTACAACAAGGCCGCCCGCAATTTCAGCCCGTTGATGTGCATGGCGGCGGCGCGGACCATCGTGCAGGTCAGCCGTCTGGTGCCGCCCGGCGGCATCGATCCCGAACAGGTGGTCACGCCCGGCATCTTCGTCGACGGTCTCGTCGAGGTCGCCGCCCCCAGGCAGGAAGAAGACCTCATCCGCGCAGGAGTGGCCTACGCATGAGCCCCGCAGCAAACCCGATCGATACACGCGAAGACATCAAGCTCTCCAATGCCCAGATCGCCTGGCGTGCCGCGCAGGACATCGCCGACGGCGCCTATGTGAACCTCGGCATCGGCTTTCCCGAAATGGTCGCCCGCTACCAGCCGGAGGGACGCGCGGCGATCTTCCACACGGAAAACGGCATTCTCGATTTCGGCGAAGCCCCGCCGGCGGGCGAGGAGGACTGGGACCTGATCAATGCCGGCAAGAAGGCGGTGACGCTGAAGCCGGGCTCGGCCTTCTTCCACCATGCCGACAGCTTCGCCATGGTGCGCGGCGGGCATCTCGACGTCGCCATCCTCGGCGCCTACCAGGTGGCGCAGAACGGCGACCTTGCCAACTGGCGCGTCGGCGCCAAGGGCGTACCGGCCGTCGGCGGTGCGATGGATCTCGTGCATGGCGCAAAGCAGGTCGTCGTCATCACCGAACACGTCACCAGGAACGGCGAGCCCAAGCTGGTCGAACGCTGCACCTTCCCGCTCACCGGCGTCGGCTGCATCACCCGCATCTATACCAGCCACGCCGTCGTCGACGTCTCGGGCGGCCGCTTCGTGCTGCGCGAGAAACTGGCCGGTATGACGATTGATGAGGTGCAGGCCATGACCGGCGCGAAACTCCACATCGATGGCCCCGTTGCCGACCTCGTCGTGCCGGAACTCTAGAGTTTGTCAGGGAAAAGTGGGAACCGATTTTCCCGAAAAGACAAACGAAAACAAAAAAATTTAGAGCATGTCCGGTCATGCTCTTAGGGGATCGTCATGTCCGACGCCTATATCTGCGACTATATCCGCACGCCCATCGGTCGCTTCGGCGGGGTGCTTTCCTCCGTCCGGGCCGACGATCTCGGCGCCATTCCGCTGAAGGCGCTGATCGCGCGCAATGCCGGCATCGACTGGGACGCGGTGGACGACGTCATCTTCGGCTGCGCCAATCAAGCGGGCGAGGACAACCGCAATGTCGCGCGCATGTCCCTGCTGCTCGCCGGCCTTCCCGTCGGCGTTTCCGGCACGACGATCAACCGCCTCTGCGGCTCCGGCATGGATGCCGTCATCGCCGCCGCCAGAGCCGTCAAGGCCGGCGAGGCGGAACTGATCGTCGCCGGCGGCGTGGAAAGCATGAGCCGCGCGCCCTTCGTCCTGCCCAAGGCCGAGACGGCCTTTTCGCGCAGCGCGGAAATCCACGACACGACCATCGGCTGGCGCTTCATCAATCCGGTGATGAAGAAGCAGTACGGCGTCGATTCCATGCCGGAGACCGGCGAGAACGTCGCGGAAGATTTTTCCATCTCGCGTGAGGATCAGGACGCCTTCGCCCTCCGCTCGCAGGAAAAGGCGGCGGCGGCGCAGGCGAATGGCCGGCTGGCCAGGGAGATCACGCCCGTTACCATCCCGCAGCGCAAGGGTGATCCGGCCCTCGTGGAGAAGGACGAGCATCCGCGCGCAACGACGCTGGAGGCGCTCGCCAGGCTGCCGACGCCCTTCCGCAAGGAAGGCGGCACGGTGACGGCGGGCAATGCCTCTGGTGTCGATGACGGTGCGGCGGCGCTGATCGTCGCCTCGCAGGCGGCCGTGAAGAAATACGGCCTCACCCCCATCGCCCGCATCCTCGGCGGTGCCATGGCCGGCGTTCCGCCGCGCATCATGGGCATCGGTCCCGTCTATGCCACGCAGCGTCTGTGCGCCCGCCTCGGCCTGACGCCGGCCGATTTCGACGTCATCGAACTCAACGAGGCCTTCGCCTCGCAGGGCCTTGCCACGCTGCGCGAACTCGGCCTCGCCGACGATGCACGCCAGGTCAATCCCAATGGCGGCGCCATTGCGCTTGGCCATCCGCTCGGCATGTCGGGCGCCCGCATCACCGGCACGGCGGCGCTGGAACTGCACGTGACCGGCGGCAGGCGCGCGCTCTCGACCATGTGCATCGGCGTCGGCCAGGGCATCGCGGTGGCGCTGGAGCGGGTTTGAGGCGTCTCGTCCGGCGGGGCGACGGCCGGTGAGGGCAACCCTCCCAGGCGCATTGACACGCCGCCCCCGCTCCTGCACCCATGCGAACCGTTAGTTTCGTTTCGATGACGGCCCGCCATGTCCAAAACCACCCGCGCCACCCAGGCCCTCGCCAAGGCCGGCGTCTCCTTTACCGTCCACACCTATGATTACGACCCCAATGCCGACCGCGTCGGCATCCAGGCTGCCGAGGCGCTGGGGGAGGATCCGGCGCGCGTCCTGAAGACGCTGATGGCGGAAGTGGACGGCAAGCCGGTCTGCGTCATCGTGCCCTCGGATCGCGAGGTCAGCATGAAGAAGCTGGCGAGCGCCTTCAAAGGCAAGTCGGCCAACATGATGAAGCCGGCCGATGCCGAGCGACTGACCGGCTATGTCGTCGGCGGCATCAGCCCTTTCGGCCAGAAGAAGCAGGTGCCGACCGCCATCGAGGAAGCGGCACTGGCGCATGACGCCGTCTACATGAACGGCGGCCAGCGCGGTCTTCAGGTGCGGCTTTCCCCGCGCGACGTGGTGGCGGCGCTCAAGGCGATCGCCGCATCCGTCATCGCCTGACCTTCTCATTCGCCGCCCGGCGCACTAAGTTCCCGTCATCGATTTCAGAAAGCAGGCTGTTATGACCAATCCTTCCGTCGATCCGCAAAAGCTCGAAAAACTTGCCGAAGTCGCCGTGCGCGTCGGCCTCCAGCTCCAGAAGGGGCAGGACCTCGTGATGACCGCGCCCATTGCCGCGCTGCCGCTCGTCCGCCTCATCACCAAACACGCCTATATCGCCGGCGCCGGTCTCGTCAGCACCTTCTATGCCGACGAGGAGGCGACGCTCGCCCGCTACCGCCACGCGCCGGACGAAAGCTTCGACCGCGCGACGGACTGGCTCTACGAGGGCATGGCCAAGGCCTATGCCAATGGCGCCGCGCGCCTTGCCATCGCCGGCGACAATCCGATGTTGCTCTCGGGGGAAGACCCTGCCAAGGTCGCGCGCGCCAACAAGGCCAACTCCATGGCCTACAAGCCGGCGCTGGAGAAGATCGCCAATTTCGACATCAACTGGAACATCGTCTCCTATCCCAATCCGTCCTGGGCAAAGCAGGTCTTCCCGAACGATTCGGAAGCCGTGGCGGTCGAAAAACTCGCCAATGCCATCTTCGCCGCCTCCCGCGTCGATGTCGCCGATCCCGTCGCGGCCTGGGTGATGCACAATGCCAATCTTGCCAAGCGCTCTGCCTGGCTGAACGGCCAGCGCTTCTCGGCGCTCCATTTCAAGGGACCGGGCACGGACCTCACGGTCGGCCTTGCCGATGGCCACGAATGGCACGGCGGCGCCTCCACGGCCAAGAACGGCATCACCTGCAACCCGAACATCCCGACGGAAGAGGTCTTCACGACGCCGCATGCCCTGCGCGTCGAGGGCCATGTCTCCTCCACAAAGCCGCTCTCCCACCAGGGCACGCTGATCGACGATATCCAGGTTCGCTTCGAGGGCGGCCGCATCGTCGAGGCCAGGGCCTCGAAGGGCGAGGCCGTGTTGAACAAGGTGCTGGATACGGACGAGGGCGCACGCCGGCTCGGCGAAGTGGCGCTGGTGCCGCATTCCTCGCCGATCTCGGCCAGCGGCATCCTCTTCTACAACACGCTGTTCGACGAGAATGCCTCCTGCCACATCGCGCTCGGCCAGTGCTATTCCAAGTGCTTCCTCGACGGTGCGAGCCTTTCGCCGGAACAGATCCGCGCGCAGGGCGGCAATGAAAGCCTCATTCACATTGACTGGATGATCGGCTCCGACAAGGTGGATATCGACGGCGTGCGCGCCGATGGCAGCCGCACGCCGGTCATGCGCGCGGGGGAATGGGCATAACCCGTTCCTGAAGACAAGCATGAAGGCCGGCATCCTGGATGCCGGCCCTTTTTCAATGGGCCGGCTGGGGCCGGGCGTCGGCCGAGGCGTCAGGCGCGGCCTGCGCCCGCTGGCTCAGCCAGACGCTGCCCAGCACCACCGCCATGCCGGCGATCTGCAGCGGGCTGAGGTCCTGCCCCAGGAGGGCCCAGCCGAGCACGACGGCGACGAGGGGGCTGAGGAAACCGAGCGGCGCGATCGCCGCCGGGCCGAGCCGCGCAAGGCCGCGGAACCAGACGATATAGGTCAGGGCCGCGCCGATGAGGCCGAGATAGACGAAGCCGAGAAGGTTGTTCGCCGTCGGCATCGGCAGTGACGGCTCGAGGAACAGGGCGACGGGCACCAGCAGCAGGCCGCCGGCTGTGAGCTGCCAGGCGGTGAAGGTCAGCGGCGGCACCGGCGGTTGCCAATGGCGCGACAGCACCGTGCCGAAGGCCATGGAAACCGCGCCGGCAAGGCCCGCAGCGATGCCGATGGGGTCGAGGCTCGCGGCGGGCGTCAGCACTAGCAGCGCGACGCCGCCGATGCCGGCAAGGCCGGCGAGAACCGAGAGCGGCCGGATCGCGGTGCCCATCACCGCGCGCGACAGGCCGAGCACGATGAGCGGCTGGATGGCGCCCACCGTCGCCGCCACCCCTCCGGGCAGGCGATAGGCCGAGACGAAGAGCATTGCCCAGAAGAACGAGAAGTTCAGCGCGCCGAGCAGCAGCGTGCGGTGCCACCAGATGCCCTTGGGCAGTTCCCGCACGAAAAGCAGAAGGAGAAGCCCGGCGGGCAGCGCGCGGAGCATGGCGACGGTCAGCGGATAGCCGGCCGGCAGCAATTGCGTGGTCACGATATAGGTGCTGCCCCAGATGGCGGGCGCGGTCGCGGTGAGAAGGATATCGGCGGAGCGGGACATGGATTATCTCCAATCAAAGAATCTTGAGATCAAGATAGTTCATTATATCTTGACGTCAAGATAATTTCCGCCTTTAGTCGGACCATGGATCACGTCGACAGAATTCTGCAACAATGGAACCGCGAGCGGCCGGACCTCGATGTCGGGCCGATGGGCCTGCTCGGCCGCGTGGCGCGCCTGCGCACCCATCTTGGCCGCGAGATCGAAAGAACGCTGGCCGCGCACGGGCTCAATTCGGCCAGTTTCGACGTGCTGGCGACGCTGCGCCGTTCCGGCCCGCCCTATCGTCTCTCGCCGGGCGACCTCATCGCCACCACCATGGTCAGCTCCGGCACCATGACCAACCGGCTCGACCAGCTGGAAAAGGCCGGTCTCGTCGAGCGCTGCGACAATCCCGAGGATCGCCGCGGCGTCATCATCGCGCTGACGTCCAAGGGATTTCAGCTGGTGGACGAGACGGTGACCGCCCATGTCGAAAACCAGCACCGCCTTCTCGGCGGGCTGGATGCGCAAGAGCGCGCGGCGCTCGACGGATTGTTGCGGAAATTTCTGGCGGAGTTCGAATAGAAGGGCCGCGATGAGCGCTTTGCGCCCGTCTGCCTCGACCAGTCAGATCCGGTCGACAAGCCTTTCCACCCGCGCCAGATGCGCCTTGCGCTCGCCGTCGCCGATGCGGTCCATGTCGTAGAGATTGACCATCTTGAAATCGAGCCCCTTGGCGCAAAAGGCGGCAATGCCGCGTTTCAGCAGGCGCCGCACCGGATTGCCCATGTAGAGATGCACCACCCACCAGGGCGACCCCGTCGTGGTGAAGGTCCAGAAGAGGTGGATATTGCCGAGCCGGGGCTGGATACGCCCGCCGGCGGGGTCGTTCTCGAAGGCGATGCCGGGCGCAAAGACCCGGTCGAAGAACCCCTTGAGGATAGCCGGGAAATTGAACCACCATTGCGGAAAGACCAGCACCAGCCCATCCGCCTGCTTCAGGCGGGAGACGAAGGGCTCGGCCTCGCCGGGGTCATAGCCGGGCTCGAAATAGCGCGACCGTTCGGAGGGCGTCAGCCGTGGATCGAAGCCCTCGCGGTAGAGGTCGAGCCGGTCGACCGTGTGGCCGTTCGCCGTCAGCTTGCGGCAAACCGTCTCCGCCACGCCTGCGGCAAAACTCTCTTCCAGCGGATGGGCGAGCACGACGAGGATGCGCATGACGGCCTCAGAACAGCGAGCCCTGGCGGGCGGCGGGTTTCTCCGCTTCCCCCTTGGCGGGCTTCCTGCGCGGCGTGCCGCCGCCCGATCCCGTAACGGCTTCCACCGTGCCGTCGGCGAACTCGATGGCGATGGCGCGGCCGGGGCCGAGATCCGCCGCGCCCTTCACCGGCGCGCCTTCCTCGTCCCGCACCAGCGCATAGCCGCGTTTCAGCACGTTGCGATAGGAGAGCGATTGCAGCATGCGGTCCTGTGCCTGCAGCAGCGCGCGGCGGCGGGCAAGGTCGCCGGCCAGCGCGCTTTCGGCGCGCAGCGTAAGGCCCCTCAGCCGGTCGCCGGAGCGTTCCGTCTGCGCCTTGATGCGGGCCGGTGTCGCGCGCAGCGACACGTCGAAGGCGGAGAGCCGGGCGCGAAGCTGGTCGAGCCGCCGCTCGACGATGCGCTCGGCCCGCAGCAGCCGGTCCGCCACGCGTTGCCGCCGCTCGGCGATACGGCTCAGCAGCATGTCGGGACGAAGATGCGCCGCCGTGCGCTCGAAGGCGCGGCGCTTGCCCAGCGTGTTCATCTGCAGGCCGCGGCCAAGGCCGGCGGCGGCTTCGTCGAAACGGCGGCGCGGCAGGGCGAGAAGCTGGTCGAGCGAGGGCAGGGCGCGGGCAAGGGCGCGCACGCCCTGCCGGCGATTGTCCATCTGCCGGGCCGTGGCTCCGCGCAGCCGCGCGGTGAGCGAGGCGACCTCGGCGTCGAGATCCGCCTTCACGGGCACAGCCATTTCGGCGGCCCCTGTCGGCGTCGGCGCGCGCCGGTCGGCCGCATGGTCGATCAGCGTCCAGTCAGTCTCGTGGCCGACGGCCGAGATCAGCGGGATTGTGGAAGCGGCGGCGGCGCGCACGACGATCTCGTCGTTGAAGCTCCAGAGATCTTCCAGGCTTCCCCCGCCGCGCGCGACGATCAACACGTCGGGCCTCGGGATCGGGCCGAAGGGATCGAGCGTGTTGAAGCCTTCGATGGCGGCCGCCACCTCCTGCCCCGAACCTTCGCCCTGCACCTTCACCGGCCAGACGAGCACGTGGACCGGGAAGCGGTCGGAGATACGGTGCAGGATATCGCGGATGACGGCGCCGGTCGGCGAGGTGACGACACCGATGACCCGGGGCAGGAACGGCAGAGGTTTCTTGCGCTCCGCATCGAACAGGCCCTCGGCGGCAAGCTTGCGGCGGCGTTCTTCCAGCAGCGCCATCAGCGCGCCGGCGCCGGCCGGCTCCAGCGTCTCGATGACGATCTGGTATTTCGAGGAACCGGGGAAGGTGGTGATCTTGCCGGTGGCGATCACCTCCATGCCCTCTTCGGGCTTGAAGCGGAGGCGCGAAAAGCTGCCCTTCCAGATCACGGCGTCGATGCGCGCCCGGTCGTCCTTCAGCGAGAAATAGGCGTGTCCCGAGGAATGTGGCCCGCGATAGCCGGAAATCTCGCCGCGCACGCGCACCTGGTCGAAGGCCTGCTCGACGGTGCGCTTGATGGAGCCGGAAAGCTCCGACACCGAATATTCGGCAAGATTGCTGGGCGAATCAGTCTCGGAAAAGAAGCTCATGGGGCAAGTGTAGTGCGTTTGGCGGCCGATGACAGGGCGCGCCGGGCGGCATCCCCAGCAGGCTTATTCCGGCCGCACCCGGTAGAGCCGCAACAGCGCGCGCTCCGTGCCTGCCATCGGCTCCAAATAGGCGGGCACCTTGCCCTTGAGGAGATCGGCATAGAGGCCTTCGGGCTCGGCCTTGGCGACCATATGCACCTGCGTGTCGTTTTCGCAGAAGGCCAGCAGCGTTACGCCCGCACCACGGATGAAGGCTTCCGCCTGATGCGGGTTGGAAAGACCGATATGCAACTCCGTCAGCATGCCGCCCTGGTTGCGGTGATAGGGTCCGGAAAGGGCACGGTGCCGGGTGTAGCGCAGGATCGGCGCGCCGAGATCGGAGGCGCCCGAGACCACGCCGGCGGGTTCGGCGGCCAGCGGCGCGATGGAGGTTTCCGCGGTGCAGGACGGAATTCCGGACGCGTCGGTGAATTCCACGCGCAGCAGGTCCTGCGAAGAGCCCGGCAGGAGCGCGCCGGCAAGCGCCCAGCTGGCGGGAACGGAGGCCAGGGTGAGGCCGATGAAGGCAAGCGCGACCTTGAAATTCTTCGGCGCGGCATTGGCGGCACGACGCAGATCGGCGATGGCGTAGCCGAGCGGTACGGTGGACAGCATGTTGGAGAAGATCGCCCCGCGGATCTGCAGAAGCGCCACGGCGAAGGCGACGGCGAGCAGGACCAGTATCGTCCCGTGCGCCTCGGCCGCCTGTCCGCGTCGGATGCGCCAGAGGCAGACCAGCATGGCGGTGAGGCCCGGCGCATAGAAGGCGCCCACGGAGGCGGGTTCGAGCCGGAACTGCGCGAGGACCGATTGCGCCTCGACGATGCCGGAAAGCCAGAAGGTCTTGAGCAGCGGGTCGAGCGTGTCGAGCGGATTGCCGAGGCAGCCGGGCGCAATGGCAAGGACCGAAACGGCAATGACAAGGCCGGCGCCCGCGAGGGCGGCGAGCCGGCGGCCGAAGGGTTGTCCGCCGGCGAGGGAGACGGTCAGGAACAGCACGCCGCCGCCGAGCGTCGCCAGGGCATAGAACCCGTAGGAAAGGCTGTCGCAGGTCACCTGGCTGTAATGCGCGGGGGCGACGGTGGCAAAGAAGGAGACCGTGACGGTGAGTGCCAGGGCCAGGCCGAAGGCGGCCGCGGCGGCGCGGAAATCCGCGCCGAGCCACAGCCAGCGCAGCGCGACGATCAGGCAGACGGCGCCGATCAGCGGTGTCGTCTCCACGCCGATGGCGATGGCAAGACCGGCAAGCACGCCGGCGACGGCATGGTCGCGCGCGCGCCTTTGCGGATCGAGCAGCATGGCGGTGATGCCGGCGATCAGCGCGAGCTGGACGTTGTGATGGTCAATGGAGCCCGGCTGGAACCGGTTGAGCGAGACGACGAAAATGGCCGTCAGCAGCAGCGCCGCATGCATCGCCATCGTGCCGCCCAGGCGGAAGGCGGCGAGCCCCATGCCCCAGAGCACCGGCACGGTGAGCAGCACCGGCCAGATCGTCAGCGCGATGGCCTCGGCCTGCCGCTGGTCGGCAAACAGCGAGAAGAAGCTGATCAGGTTGGCGATCGGCAGGTCGACGAAGCGCGACCAGTGCATCGGCGTGCCGCCGGCAAGGCCGAGCCTGTACTGGGTCGTGTCGAACCAGCCCTGGCCGGAAAGCAGGTCGCGCACCATGACGAGGCGCATCACGTCGTCATTGTCCGACCCGACATAGTCTGTGGCGAAGGGCAGTTTCAGGGCCAGCAGAAGAAGGATCGCGGCGAGGCTGTAGAAGGCGAGCACGCGCAGCGTCAGGCCCTCCTTGTGCGGCGGTGTCTGCAATTGCGCGAGCGGCAATGCCGCAGGCAGGGATTCCGACACGTTTCGCCCTCTCGTCCGCCGGTTTGAAGCCAGCCGAAACCTAGCCTTAACCTTCTCAAGAAATAGTAAAACCGAGGGTCGCATGAGGCGATCCGCCCGGGAGAACGAACCCATGACGGAAGCCTTGCTGGAAGACCTCGATATCGCCGTCCTGCTACCCTGCTACAATGAGGCGCAGACGATCGGCGACGTCGTGACCGGCTTCCGTGCGGCGCTGCCCATGGCGCGCATCTATGTCTACGACAACAATTCCACCGATACGACCGCGCTGCGTGCCGCGCTCGCCGGCGCGACGGTCGTGCGCGAGCGCCGCCAGGGCAAGGGCAATGTGGTGCGCCGCATGTTTTCCGATATCGAGGCGGATATCTACATCATGGCCGACGGCGACGGCACCTATGCCGCCTCGGATGCGCCGGAGCTCATCCGCACGCTGATCACCGAGGG
Source organism: Shinella sp. G-2 (assembly GCF_050172695.1). Taxonomy (NCBI): domain Bacteria; kingdom Pseudomonadati; phylum Pseudomonadota; class Alphaproteobacteria; order Hyphomicrobiales; family Rhizobiaceae; genus Shinella; species Shinella sp. G-2. Next base: position 20,255 of record NZ_JBBEYH010000022.1, read on the forward strand.
CGCCGACATGGTCGTCGGCACGCGCCGCGGCGTGCATGCCGATGCCGGCCGCCAGGGCCACGCCTTCGGCAACCGCGTCTTCAACACGCTGTTCCGCTCGCTCTTCGGCAACGATTTCTCCGACATCTTCTCCGGCTACCGCGCCTTTTCGCGCCGCTTCGCCAAGAGCTTCCCGGCCGTCTCGGGCGGATTCGAGATCGAGACGGAAATGTCGGTGCATGCCTCGCGGCTGCGCCTGCCGGTCGCCGAGCTGGAGCTGGACTACGGTCGCCGCCCGGAGGGTTCCCATTCCAAGCTCTCCACCTTCCGCGATGGCGCGAAGATCCTCTGGATGTTCGCCATGCTGATGAAGGAAACGCGGCCCTTCACCTTCTTCGGCGCCATCAGCGGCGGCTTCCTCGCGATGAGCCTTGTCTTCATGGCTCCCGTTCTGATGGCCTATTTCCAGACAGGCCTCGTCGAGCGCATGCCGACCTGGGTCTTCTCGCTGGCCTTGATGATGATCTCCTTCCTCGTCTTCTCCGCCGGTCTCATCCTCGATTCGCTCGCCCGCGCCCGCGCCGAGCAGTTGCGCATCCACTATATGAGCCTGCCCATGGGCCGGCATGCGCGCACCGCCCGCAGGGCGCCGGAAAAGACGACGCACCACCTCGCTGCCTGAACAGGACCGCTTCATGAACCGCGAAACCACCAATCGCATCCGCTTCGTGATCGAGGATGTGCTGCCGCCGATCCTGCGCGATTCCGCGCTGTTCCGGCAGGCCGCGAGTCTCGTCTGGGGCAAGCACATCACCAAGCTCGCGAAATTCCGTGAACGCGCGCCCTTCCTTACGCCCGCCGAATACGAGGACCTCTACCGCGAGCATCCGCGTGTCCATGCCGGTACGGACAATTCGCAGGCCTGCATCGACCGCATCGTCGCCTCCGTCGTCGGCGGCAGCGTCTGCGATGTCGGCTGCGGCACGGGCGCGCTGCTCCGCCATATCAAGACGGGCAATCCGGGCCTTGCGCGCCTGACGGGCGTCGACTTCGTCGTCGAGGATGCCGCCGGCATCGATGGCGTCGAATATGTCGCCGCCATGATCGAATCCCTGCCCTTCGCCGATGGCGAGTTCGATACGGTCGTCTGCACCCATGTCATCGAGCACGTGCTGGAGTATCGCAAGGCCATCGCCGAGCTGCGCCGCATCGCCCGACGCCGTCTGATCATCGTCGTGCCGCGCGAACGGGAATACCGCTACAGCTTCAATCCGCACTTCAACTTCTTCCCCTACACGCATTCCTTCCTGCGCGCGGTGCATCCGGTGCCGCCGCGCCATGTCTGCGTCGATATCGGCCGCGACATCTTCTACATGGAAGACCGCGCGGAGGCCGACGCGTGACGACGGGCGGCTACAGCCCCGCCATCTGGGCCGGCCTGCTGGGCACGCCGCTGATGATCGCGGCAGGCCAGGTGCTCTTCAAGCTGACGAGCGGCATGACGGGCGATTTCGGCGTCAGGGGCCTTGCCGCGCTGATGCTCAATCCGCTGCTGCTGGCGGCGCTGGCCATCTACGGCACGGGCACGATCATCTGGATCTTCGTGCTGAAGGCGGTGCCGCTGACGATCGGCTATTCCTTCATGGCGCTCACCTTCTGCTTCGTGCCGCTGCTCGCCAGCGTCTTTCTCGGCGAGGCCCTGACGCTGCGCTACGCGCTCGGCGCCTTTCTCATCGTCGGCGGCATGCTCGTCATCAACGGCTGACATCGCCCTCGAAATGAGCCCTTGTCCCGGCATCGGCCGGGAAGAAGCTTTCGATCAGAACGCCCTGCACCAGCGCATCCTGCGTCGAGCCGAAGGAGGTGAGGGTGGTGATCCAGTTGAAGTGTTTCGTGCCGATCTTCATCTCGATCGGCAGCACCGGCAGCCGCTCGCTCTCCGGAAAGGCGGCGAGCGCCGCCTTTATGTCGTTCGCCGCCGCCAGCCGCTCGATGCGTTTCAGGAGCGGGCTGCGTGGCCCCTGCAGCCAGGCCTCGGCACGGATGCGGTGCACGAGATCGGCCGCCGACTGCGCCCAGTTGACGACGATGGAGCGCAGCGGCGTCGGGCCGAGATAGGCATCGAGAAAATTGTCGCCCGGCGAGACCGCGATGCCCGCCATTCCGGCAAGGTCGAGAAAGGCCGGATTGGCCGTCAGCACGTTGTATTCATGGTCGAAGACGACGCCGGGATAGGGATCGTGCCGGGCAAGGATGAGGCCGATGGCCTCTGCCACGGCGGGCGGAAAGGCCGAAAGGCTTCCGGCCGGCGTGGTGGCGAAGCGCGGCCTGAACCCGGCGGCGGAGAAGAGCAGCCCCTGGTCACGTGCGGGAATGTCCAGCACGGAGGAGAGCCGCAGGATCATGCCTTCGGAAGGACGCGAACGGCCGGTTTCCAGGAAGGAGAGATGACGGGCGGAAATGCCGGCCTCGTTTGCCAGTTCCAGCTGGCTCATGCGCCGGTGGCCCCGCCATTCCTTGAGATGTTCGCCGAATTCCATATCCGTCTCCCTGCGTGATCGGCGCACTAAACAGGAGGGCGGGCATGATTTCCATTACCTTGAAGGTAATTGGTTTGCCGCGGCGGCATCGGCAGGATTGGCCCATCGACAACGAAAGGAGCCCATCATGTTCGCCACGCTCAACCGCAATCTCCTGAAATCCGTCATGCTTGCCGACGGTGTCTTCTCTCTCGTGACCGGTCTTGGCCTTCTCGTCTTCGCCGGTCCGATCGGTGCTCTCGTCGGCCCGCATGCGGCGCCTGCCCTCGTCACCGGCTTTGCCGTCTTCTTCCTGCTCTGGGGCGCATTCCACCTCGCGGTCGGCCGGCAGGAACGGCCATCGCCTGCCGCCGTGCGCTTCGTCATGACGGGCGACGCCCTCTGGGTGCTCGGCAGCATCGCCGTTCTGCTCTTCGCCCGGGACGGACTGACCCTGACAGGTGTCGGCCTCATCGCGGTTGCCGCGGTGGCGGTCGCCGATATCCTGCTCCTCAAGCAGATCGGTCTCGGCCGCCAGCAGCGTGCCGCCTTCGCGTGAGCCCGTAGAGACCAGAAAAGCCGAAACCTGCGCCTGTCCCCCCTCGCCATAAGCGGCGTCCGGGGCAGGCGCGGGCGGTTGTCTCCACCCTGAGAGAAATTATGCGTCCTTCCGTGGTCTTGCGGGAGGCGGAAAAGGCGGCCCTGTGGTCCTGCCGCATGGTATCAACCTACCCCGCAGGAGAGATTCCCCTTCTGTCAAAAATGCACTACCGTCGCGCCCGAAAGAAGATTGGGAGCCCGACATGCGCGTTATCTTTTCCGAAGACCACAAGCTCAGGAACGCCCGCAGCGAGTTGTACGGCGGCGAGCTGGTGCCGCCCTTCGAGGCGCCGTTCCGGGCCGAATGGATCCTCGCCGCGGTCAAGGACGCGGGCTTCACCGATGTCGCCGCGCCGGAGCTTCACGGCCTCGAAACCGCGTTGAAGGTACAGGACGCCGGCTATCTCGCCTTCCTCGAAACGGCCTGGGACCAGTGGAAGGCCGCGGGCTACAATGGTGAGGCCATCGCCACGTCCTTCCCCGTGCGTCGCACCTCGCCGCGCATCCCGACGCAGATCGACGGCCTGCTCGGCTACTATTGCAACGCCGCCGAAACGGCGATCTCGCCCGGCACCTGGCAGGCGGCGGTCTCCTCCATGCAGACGGCGCTGACGGCGGCCGATATCGTCGCGGGCGGCCAGAAGGCTGCCTTTGCGCTCTGCCGTCCGCCGGGCCACCATGCCGGCATCGACAGCTTCGGCGGCTACTGCTTCATCAACAATGCCGCCGTCGCCGCCCAGCGCTTCCTCGACAAGGGCGCCAGGAAGGTTGCCGTGCTTGATGTCGACTTCCACCATGGCAACGGCACGCAGGATATCTTCTACGAGCGCGGCGATGTCTTCTTCGCCTCGCTGCACGGCGATCCTGCCGAAGCTTTCCCGCATTTCCTCGGCTATGCGGAAGAGACCGGCAAGGGCGCGGGCGCGGGCACCACGCAGAACTATCCGATGGCGCCCGGCACGCCCTATGCCGTCTGGGAGGCCGCCCTTCACGATGCGCTGAAGCGCATTGCCGCCTTCGGCGCGGAGGTCATCGTGCTCTCGCTCGGCGTCGATACCTTCGAGAAGGATCCGATTTCCTTCTTCAAGCTCACCTCGCCGGACTATATTACGATGGGGCGCGCGGTCGCAGCGAGCGGTGTGCCCGTGCTCGTCGTCATGGAAGGCGGCTACGGCGTGCCGGAAATCGGCCTCAACGTCGCCAACACGCTGAAGGGCATTGCAGGCTGACGCCAGCATCAATTTCGTTGAAGCAAGGCGTCACGATTATCCATTTGTCTGATGGCAGACCCTCCCATACAGTGCCGCGCGTCGCTCCTGGCGCGCAAAGGTCGCTGTAGGTCTTTGAAACTCCGATGAAATTGGAGGGACTGGGTGCCGGGAGGGTTTGTTATGACGGATCAACAGGTAGTAGCGCGGCCGAACAATGCGGGGCTCTGGAGCGGGGTCCTGCTCTGTTTCGCTTCCATGTCGAGCATCCAGTTCGGCTCAGCCTTCTCGGCAACGGCCATCGATGCCTACGGGCCGTCGACCACGACCTTCCTGCGCCTCGTCATGGCCGCGACGGTGCTGGCCGTCATCGTGCGACCGCCCATGCGCTCCTACAGCCGCGAGCAGTGGAAGAGTGCGCTGTCGCTCGGCGCCACCATGGCGGCGATGACGCTCTGTTTCTTCGCGGCCATCGACCGCATCCCGCTCGGCCTTGCCGTCGCCATCGAGTTCCTCGGGCCGCTCGCCGTCGCCACCTGGTCGCTCGGCGCGGGCTGGCGGCTGATCTGGCCGCTGGCGGCCTTCATCGGCGTCGTGCTGCTTTCTCATGACGGCGAGGGTTGGGTCGGTGATCCCGTCGGCGTGCTCTTCGCCTGCGGGGCCGGCGTCGGCTGGGGCACCTACATCATCCTCATGAAGAAGACCGGCAAGGTTTTCCGCGGGCTCGAGGGGCTGTCGATGTCCCTGCTCGTCGCCGCCGTCGTCGCCGCGCCCTTCGGCCTGCCGCGCGTCGGCGAGGCGCTGAACCCGGAAGGCATCGGCATGATGCTCGGTCTTGCGCTTCTCGTGCCGCTCTTCCCCTATGCGCTGGAGATGATCGCGCTCCGCCGCATGCCCATGTCCGCCTTCGGCATCCTGATGAGTCTCGAGCCGGCCCTCGGCGCGCTCGCCGGCTTCCTCGTGCTCAGCCAGCCGATGACGCCGCTGCAGATGCTCGGCACGGGGCTGGTCGTGGCGGCCAGCGCCGGAGTCACATCGAGCGGAAACGGCGAGACCTGATCGAAAACGGCTCCTCTTTCATGTTCCTGCCGCAATCGCTAGGTTGAAGCAGAATCATCGAAGACGAAGCCTCCGGGGACCCCTGCATGTACAAGAAAGTTGCGCTCGTCGCGCTGGCCGCGACCTATCTGACCGCCTGCACGACGACCGATCCCTATACGGGCGAACAGAAGGTTTCCAACACGGCGGGTGGCGCGGCCATCGGCGCGGGCGTTGGCGCCGTCGCAGGTCTGCTCGTCGGCAACAATCCCGTGCAGCGCCGCAACGCGGCTCTCATCGGCGCCGGCATCGGCGCGCTGGCGGGCGGCGCCATCGGCAACTACATGGACACGCAGGAATCCGAACTGCGCGCGCAGCTTCAGGGCACCGGCGTCTCGGTCACGCGCGTCGGCGACCGCATCATCCTCAACATGCCCTCGAACGTCACCTTCGCGACGGACCAGGACCAGGTGATCCCGCCCTTCTATCCGACGCTCGATTCCGTCGCGATCGTGCTGCGCAAGTTCGACAAGACGCTGATCGACGTCGACGGCCACACCGACTCGGTCGGCAATGCCGGCTACAACATGGATCTCTCCAACCGCCGCGCCAATTCGGTCGCCAACTACCTTGCTGCCCGCGGCGTCGATCCGCGCCGCATGTCGGCCATGGGTTATGGTCTGGAGCGCCCCATCGCCTCCAACGCCTCGGAATCCGGCCGCGCGCAGAACCGCCGCGTCGAGATCGCGATTTCGCCGCTGCGCCAGGGCTAACCCTTCACGTCATAGCCGCACGTCATGGAAGGGCCGTTCTACGGCCCTTCTCTGTTTGGCGCCCATTCCAGCCGCTTGTAATCGAACCCGTATTCCAGCGTCGGCTTGACGATCTGGAAATAGGGCGAGAGGTCGAAGTCGCGCGGCGTATAAAGCGAGTGGTGGCGGATGTGCAGGATTTCCTCGCGCGAATAGGTCGAGGTTGCCGCCGCATGGCCGGGCGCGCGCGTCACGTCGGGCAGGATCGGGTAGCGGATGCGCTCGAAGGCCTCGGCGATCAGCGTCGAGCAGATCGCCCGCGTCGGATCGCCGGAGCCGAAGGCGATCATGCGGCGGCGCCAGCGCACCGGAATGGGCGGCGTCGGCAGGAAATAGCGCAGCATGTCGGTGATGTTCTTCATGTCGTATTTCAGCCCGAGCCGCGAGACCATGAAGGAGAGCACCATGTCCCGGTCGTCGGGCACCAGGCCGACGGGCCGGCAGATGCGCGTATTGTAGGTGCGATACTTGGTAAGCGGCACGGCCACGCAGCCTTCGCCGAGATTGACCTCGATGAGCTGCGGCCGCTCGGTGGCCGGCAGTGCCGCCTGGTCCAGCGTCAGCGGCACTGCATCGCCTACGAAGAGCGCCGCATGCGACCATGTCGACTGGGTCAGATACTTGATCGCCGCCGAGACCTTCTGGTTGCCCTCCACCAGCAGGATATCGCCGGGGCGCAGCGTGCGCGCCAGGGTCTCGGGGTCGGAGGGCGTGTAGGGCTCGTAGCCGGAGGTCTGGCTCTGCAGCCGGTCGGCAAGACGGCGGCCGAGACGGTCGAGCAGCGTGTCGCGGCTTTCGGAAAGCGGCTTCAATGCAGCGGTCACGTCCCATCCCTTACCGTCATCGCGCAATCACTCTAGCCGCAGAGGTGACGGTCTGTCGAGCTTGACCGCACCGCATCCATTCCTATATTTAGAATTATTCTAAACTGGAATTTTGCAGATGTTTTCCCGCCTTCTGAACCCCGGCAAACGCAGCCTCGAATCCCTCAGCGAACAGGAAATCCTCGCCCTCGCCATCACGTCCGAGGAAGACGACGGCCGCATCTATCTCGCCTATGCCGATGCGCTGCGCGACGCCTATCCCCATTCCGCCCGTGTCTTCGAGGACATGGCCGCCGAGGAGAGCCACCACCGCCAGATGCTTATCGACCGGCACGTCGCCCGTTTCGGGGACCGCATCCCGCTGGTGCGCCGCGAATATGTGCGCGACTTTCCCGAGAGGAAACCCGACTGGCTGATCGAGAACATGCCGCTCGACGCCATTCGCGCGCAGGCCGAGGCCATGGAGGAGGCGGCGCATCGCTTCTACCTGACGGCCGCCGCGCGCACGCAGGACGCGGCGACGCGAAAGCTGCTCGGCGATCTGGCGCTGGCGGAGAAATCGCACGAATCGCTCGCCCGGCGGCTCGGGGAGGAGCACACGCCGGCCGACGTGAAGGAAGAGGAAGACCAGACGGCGCGGCGGCAATTCGTGCTGACCTATGTGCAGCCGGGCCTTGCCGGCCTGATGGACGGCTCCGTCTCGACGCTGGCGCCGATCTTCGCCGCCGCCTTCGCCACGCAGGATACCTGGCAGACCTTCCTGGTCGGCCTCTCGGCCTCCGTCGGCGCCGGCATTTCCATGGGCTTTACGGAGGCCGCTCATGACGACGGCAAGCTCTCCGGGCGTGGCTCGCCGGTCAAGCGCGGCCTTGCCTCGGGCATCATGACGGCGCTCGGCGGCCTCGGCCACGCGCTGCCCTATCTCATCCCGAATTTCATGCTGGCAACGGCCATCGCCGTCTTCGTCGTGTTCGTGGAACTCTGGGCCATCGCCTTCATCCAGAACCGCTACATGGAAACGCCGTTCTTCCGCGCCGTGCTCCAGGTCGTGCTCGGCGGCAGCCTCGTGCTGGCCGCGGGGGTACTGATCGGCAATGCCTAGGGCAACCGCGTCGCTTGCGCGGATGGGCGCTCGTTTGGCCGAGCATGGCGCCGAAAGGCTGCGTTTTAACGCTGGTGAAGCGGGGCTCTGACGCCCCGCTCCCGGTTTCCTCAGGCGCGCAGTGCGGCGCCCGTGGTCTTCACCACATTGCCGACGATCTTGGCCGTCAGGGCCTCGAAATCCTCGTCCGTCAGCGTCTTGTCGGTCGGCTGGATGACGACCTCGATGGCGACGGACTTCTTGCCTTCGCCGAGCGATGCGCCCTCGAACACGTCGAAGACGTTGACGGCCGAAATCAGCTTGCGGTCGGCGCCGGTCGCCGCGCGCACGATGGCGCCGGCTTCCACCGATTTGTCGACCACGAAGGCGAAGTCGCGCTTCACCGCCTGGAAGGGCGAGAGATCGAGCGCCGGCTTGGTGCGGGTCGCCTTCTTCTTCGGTTCCGGCATGGCATCGACATAGATCTCGAAGCCGCAGAGCGCGCCGGCGACGTCCAGCGCGCCGAGTGCCTTGGGATGGAATTCGCCGAAGTAACCGAGAACGATCTTCGGCCCCATCTTGATGGTGCCGGAACGGCCCGGATGATACCAGCCCGGCGCACCCGGCTCGATCTGCACATTGCCCATCGGCAGGCCGCAGGCCTCGATCACGGCCAGCGCATCGGCCTTGGCGTCGTAGACGTCGACCGGCTTGCCGCCGCCCTTGGCCGCGTTCGACCACAGACGGCCGGCGCCGGCCAGCGTCGCCGTGCCGCGGCGCACGCCGCCGGCAACGCGGCGCTGACCCTCGGGCCTGTCGTTCTCATAGGTGCCGGAGACCTCGAAGATCGCGACGTCGCCATAGCCCTTGTCGGCATTGCGCTGGGCTGCCGCCAGCAGGCCCGGCAGCAGCGAGGGGCGCATGTCCGACATGTCGGCGGCGATCGGGTTGGACAGCGCCAGCGACGGCGCGCCGCCGCCGAAGAGTTCGGCATGCGCCTTCGGGATGAAGGACCAGGTGACGGCCTCCATCATGCCGCGCGAGGCAAGCGCCCGCTTGGCGAGGCGCGAGCGGATCTGCAGCGTGGTCAGGATGCGGCCGTTGACCGAGCCGTGGCTTTCCAGCGGCGCGGGGCGGATATTGTCGACGCCGTGGATACGCATGACCTCTTCCACCAGGTCCGCCTTGCCGTCCACGTCCGGCCGCCAGGAGGGCACCGAGACAGATACGCGCTCGCCCGAGCCCGAAACGGAAAAGCCGAGGCGCGTCAGGATGTCCACGCTCTCGTCACGGGACACCTCAAGCCCGGTCAGGCGCTTGACCTCGGAGAAGGGGAAGTCGACGACCTTCGCCGTATATCCCTTGTAGCCGACGACATCGGTCCTGGCCGGCGTGCCGCCGCAAAGCTCCAGAACCAGTTCCGTCGCGCGCTCGAGGCCGGCAACCATGTATTCCGGGTCGACGCCGCGCTCGAAGCGATAGCGTGCATCCGTGATGATGCCGTGCGAACGGCCGGTCTTGGCGACGTTCATCGGATCCCACAGCGCCGATTCGATCAGCACGTCGACGGTGTTCTCGTCGCAGCCCGAATGCTCGCCGCCCATGATGCCGCCGATGGATTCGACGCCGTTGTCGTCGGCGATGACGACGTTGGACGGGGTCAGCGTGTATTCGCGCGTATCGAGCGCCAGCACCGTCTCACCCTCCGCCGCGCGGCGCACGACGAGATTGCCCTTCACCTTGGCCGCGTCGAAGACGTGCAGCGGACGGCCCTGGTCGAAGGTCATGTAATTGGTGATGTCGACGAGCGCATTGATCGGGCGAAGGCCGATGGCCAGCAGCCGCTGCTGCATCCAGCGCGGGCTCGGGCCGTTCTTGACGCCGCGCACGAGGCGGAGCGCAAAGCCGGGGCACAGATGGTCGTCGCCGCCAAGTTCGAGCTTCACCTTGACCGGCGTTTCGCCCTCCACCGTGAAGGACGGCGCCTTCGGGGTCTTGAGCGTGCCGAGGCCGGAGGCTGCCAGATCCCGGGCGATGCCGTAGATGCTGGTGCAATCCGGACGGTTGGGCGTCAGGTTGATCTCGATGACCGGATCGTCGAGGCCGGCATAGGCAGCGTAGCTCGTGCCCACGGGCGCGTCGGCCGGCAGGTCGATGATGCCGTCATGGTTATCGGAGATTTCGAGTTCCTTCTCCGAGCACATCATGCCGCGGCTCTCGACGCCGCGGATGGTGCCGATGGCGAGCGTCACGTCGATGCCGGGCACATAGGTGCCGGGCGCGGCGAAGGCGCCGACGAGGCCGGCGCGCGCGTTCGGCGCGCCGCAGACGACCTGGATCGGGTCGCCCTTGCCGGTGTCGACCATCAGCACGCGCAGCTTGTCGGCGTTCGGGTGCTGTTCGGCCGAGACGACCTTGGCAATGACGAAGGGCTTGAAGGCCGCCTTGTCGTCGACGTCCTCCACTTCGAGGCCGATCGCCGTCAGCTTCGCGCAAATCTCTTCGAGCGAGGCGTCGGTGTCGAGGTGATCCTTCAGCCAGGAGAGCGTGAATTTCATTTTGTTTCTCCTTGGATGCCGGTTACGCGCTGAGGCCGCCGAACAGGGTCGGCATGTCGAGCGGGCGGAAGCCGTAATGGCTCAGCCAGCGGACGTCGGCGTTGAAGAAGTCGCGCAGGTCCGGCATGCCGTATTTCAGCATGGCGATGCGGTCGAGGCCCATGCCCCAGGCAAAGCCCTGGTATTCGTCCGGGTCGAGGCCGCCGGCGCGCAGCACGTTCGGGTGAACCATGCCGCAGCCGAGGATTTCCATCCAGTCCGTGCCCTCGCCGAACTTGACGATCGGGCCCGAAGAGCGGTCGCACTGGATGTCGACCTCGAAGGACGGCTCGGTGAAGGGGAAGAAGGACGGACGGAAGCGCATGGTGACGCTGTCGACCTCGAAGAAGGCCTTGCAGAACTCTTCCAGCACCCAGCGCATGTTGGCGACAGTGGCGGTCTTGTCGACCACGAGGCCCTCCACCTGGTGGAACATCGGCGAATGGGTCGCGTCGCTGTCCTGCCGGTAGGTCTTGCCGGGGATGATGATGCGGATCGGCGGCTTCTGTGCTTCCATGGTGCGCACCTGCACGGGCGAGGTGTGCGTGCGCAGCACCTTGCGCTCGCCGTTCTCGTCGGCAGGGAAGAAGAACGTGTCGTGCATCTCGCGGGCCGGATGGCCCTCGGGGAAGTTCAGCGCCGTGAAGTTGTAGTAGTCCGTCTCGACGTCGGGGCCTTCGGCGATGGAGAAGCCCATGTCGCCGAAGATCGCGGTGATCTCGTCGACGATCTGGCTGATCGGGTGGATGCGGCCGCGTTCAGCAGGAGAAGAACGGACCTGCAGGCTGACATCCACGGTCTCGGCCTTCAGGCGGGCGTCGATGGCGGCATCGCGCAGCGCCGTCTTGCGCTCGGTGATGGCGTCGGTGACGCGCGTCTTCAGCGCGTTGATCGCCGCGCCGCGCGTCTGGCGCTCTTCCGGCGACATGGTGCCGAGCGTCTTCAGGAGGTCCGAGACGGAGCCCTTCTTGCCGAGCGCGCCCACGCGCACGGCTTCGATCGCCGCTTCGTCGGAGGCCGCGGCAACGTCGGAGAGGAGCTGCTGTTCCAGTGTGTCGAGTTCAGTCATCTTTACCTGCTTTGCTTGCGTCGGCCGGGCGGGGAGAGGCCAAGAGAACCTCGGACAGATAGCCGGTTGCGGCGAGGAAACGCCTGAGATCACTACCCATGTGCACGCGCCCGATCAATCGGGTGAGCCATAAAAACTTGCCGAGGAACCGGAGCATTTCCTTCAGTTCCGCCTCGGCGGCGGAGGGTGCATTGGCGCGCCATGCGGCATAGGCTTTCTCGGCCGTCGCCACGCCGAGGCGAGCGCGATCGGTCAGTTGCAGGAAGAGCAGCCAGACGTCGCGCGCCTGCGCCGCGGCAAGCGGCATGGCCGCTTCCGGCTCCTCCTCGAAATCCATGAAGCCGATGCGCCGCTCGCCGGCCACGAAGAAGTCGCGCGGATGCGGACGCCCGTGGCACAGGCCCTTGCCATGCAGCGCGCCGAGATGGGCGGCGCAGGCGACGAGCAGGCCGTCATGGGCCGCCGGATCGGTGTCGCGCAGTGCATCGAGTTCAGCCGTCACGGTCGGTGCAACGTCGGAAAGAACAAGCGCATTGCCCGAGGCATAGAGCACGCGGGGGACGGGCACGCCGTTCGCGGCGAAGGTCTCGATGCGGCGGATCTCCCGCGCGATCATGCCCTTGCTGTCGAGATAGGGGGAGGGGCGCAGGAACGCCTGGCCGAACAGCCGGGCGAGCGACATCTGCGCCTTGGTCCAGATCGGCGGGCGCTCGGTGCCGTAGCGCTTGATCCAGACGGCGCCGAAGGAAAGCTCGACGCGCTCGACCCGGCGCGTTTCGCGCGTCAGCGCGGCAAGCAGCCTCTCGACGTCGCCGTCGGTCATGTGGGGGATCGCATTGAGGTCGGTCTGCGCGCCGTCCATGGCTTCTCGTCCCGAAATCCAAACAAAAACCCGCACCGGTTCCCCGGCGCGGGTTTCACAACGAAGCGAAGATTTGTTGTGAGCGCCGGTTAGTTGACGGCGGTCTCAAACTCGTTCTTCGTGCCGGTTTCCTTGAGGTATTCCAGAGCCTTCTTGGCGGCTGCGACGAGCGCGCCGAAAGCTGCGGTCTCATGGATTGCCATGTCCGAAAGCACCTTGCGGTCAACTTCGATGCCAGCCTTGTTCAGACCGTCGATGAAACGGCCATAGGTCAGGCCGTGCTCGCGGACGGCAGCGTTGATGCGCTGGATCCAGAGAGCGCGGAAGTTGCGCTTGTTGACCTTGCGGTCGCGGTAGGCGAACTGCTTGGAACGATCAACCGCTGCCTTGGCGGCGCGGATGGTGTTCTTGCGGCGGCCGTAGAAACCCTTGGCTGCCTTCAGCGTCTTCTTGTGCTTGGCGTGGGAAGTAACGCCGCGTTTTACACGTGCCATGTCATGATCTCCTTAACGTATCAATTGCGCGATGAGTCTCAGAGACCGTTCGGCAGGTAGTTCTTGATGACCTTCTTGCCATCGGGCTCAGCCAGCACCATGGTGCCGCGGGCGTCGCGAATGAACTTGTTGGTACGCTTGATCATGCCGTGGCGCTTGCCGGCAGCGGCAGCGACGACCTTGCCGGTCGCGGTGATCTTGAACCGCTTCTTGGCAGACGACTTCGTCTTCATCTTGGGCATTTTGCTACTCCATTCTTCTTGAATTCGAGACGACTGACGAGGTCGCCTCCAGCGTAAAGAACGGCCACGGCATGCCCTGCCGGACCGTTCGGACGGCGGCTTGTAACCGAAGTGCCCGCAAAGCGCAACCGGATTCCGCAAAACCGGGTCTTGCAGGGCAGAAATGGAAAAGCCGCCCCGAAAGGCGGCTTTGATCCGTTCGGCGCGTGGCGCCAGCGACGGGGCTCACTTCGGCGCGAGCACCATCATCATCTGGCGTCCCTCGAGCTTCGGCTCGGCTTCGACCTTGGCGATGGCCAGGGTGTCTTCCTTGACCTGGAGCAGCAGCTTCATGCCGAGTTCCTGGTGGGCCATTTCGCGGCCGCGGAACTTCAGCGTCACCTTGACCTTATCGCCCTCTTCGAAGAAGCGGTTCATGGCCTTCATCTTCACGTCATAGTCATGCGTGTCGATGTTCGGGCGCATCTTGATTTCCTTGATCTCGACGATCTTCTGCTTCTTGCGCGCTTCGGCCGCCTTCTTCTGGTTGGCGTATTTCAGCTTGCCGAGGTCAAGGATCTTGCAGACGGGCGGCTCGGAGTTCGGTGCGATCTCCACGAGATCGAGGCCGGCTTCTTCAGCCATGCGCAGGGCCTGATCGGTGGGGACGATGCCGTGGTTCTGGCCTTCGGCGTCGATGAGCTGGACGCGGGGAATCCGGATTTCCTTGTTGGAACGCGGGCCGTCCTTGACAGGGGCTTCCGCTTTGAAGGGTCTGCGAATGGTCGTGTTCTCCTCGAACTGTTTCGACTGGTGTGAATCTGTGCGTCGACCGGGCCGTTTGCCCGCCTTTCGGCGTTTGTCGGCAATGTGTTGATCGCGCTCGCGAAGTCAATAGCACGCCGCGCGGAAAAAATCACCACCTGTCCTTGCACGCGCGAATCTGGTCTAGCTCTCGGCAAAAGACGGGGCGACGGGCGGTTTTCCGGGGTCTTGGCGCAGGACAGGGAGATAGGCATGACGACGACGAACGGCAAGGATGCAGCGGTGGAATTCCTCACGGTCGGGGAGGGCGCCGATGCACGCGGCATCGCCATGCTCCTCGAACCGCCGGCCGCCGGCAATGCGCTCGCCCATCTCGTCTGGCTGGGCGGCTACCGCTCCGACATGACGGGCACCAAGGCGGTGGAGCTTGCCGCCCTCGCCGCCCGGCTCGGCACCGCCTGCGTGCGCCTGGACTATTCCGGCCACGGCGCCTCGGGCGGCGCCTTCGTCGACGGCACGATCTCGCGCTGGCTGGAAGAAGCGCTCGCCGTGATCAAGCACGCGGCCGGAACGCTCGGCACGCGCCGCGTCGTGCTGGTCGGTTCCTCCATGGGTGGCTGGATCGCGCTGCGCGCCGTCGCCGAGCTTGCAAGGCGCAAGGATGTGGAGGTCGCCGGCCTCGTGCTCATCGCCCCCGCGCCGGACTTCACCTCCGAGCTGATCGAGCCGAACCTGACGGCGGCCGAGCGCACGGCGCTGGCCGAGCGCGGCCAGTTCGAGGAGCCGACCCCCTATGGTCCCGATCCCAACATCTACACGCTGAAGCTCATCGAGGACGGTCGCGCGAACCGCGTGCTGACGGGCGTCATCGAGACCGACTGCCCGGTACACATCCTGCAGGGCATGGCCGATCCCGACGTGCCCTATGCCCATGCCGTGCGCCTGATGGAGCACCTTTCCGGCGACGACGTGGTGCTGACGATGATCCGCGACGGCGATCACCGCCTGTCGCGTCCGCAGGATATCGCCAAGATCCTCGAGGCGGCGGAGGCTCTGGCCCGCGGAAACTGAGGGTTGGCGTGGCCGCCGGGCCACATTTTAACCATATTGCGGCATCGCGAATTCTATTGATTGACGAAACCCCCTCCTGGTCTTTAACTCTTTGTTAACGATTAGGGGACGTTCCATGGCACGAATGATTGGTGCGAAGGCTGGGGTTGCGGCGGTTCTCGCTCTCCTCATTTCTTCTTCCTCGGCTTTCACGGCGCCGACCTCGGCGCTGTCCATGAAGACAGGCGGCGTCACCTCGCAACCGATCGGCCACTACGAATTCTGTCAGACCTACAAGTCCGAATGCCGCGCCGGCGTACGCAACCAGGCACCGGCCAAGGTCACCGAGTTCGGCTGGTCCGTGGTTCGCCAGGTCAATGCCAGCGTCAACCGCGACATTACCCCGATCACCGACAAGGAACTGCACGGCAAGGACGAACTCTGGTCCTATCCTGACGGCGCCGGCGACTGCGAGGATTTCGTTCTCCTCAAGCGCAAGAAGCTGATGCAGAAGGGCTTTGCCCCCGGCGATCTCCTGATCACCGTTGTGCGCAAGCCGGATGGCGAAGGCCATGCCGTTCTGACGCTGCGCACCACCCAGGGCGACTTCATCCTCGACAACCTCAACAATGAGGTGAAGCTGTGGACCGAGACGCCCTATCGCTATCTGAAGCGCCAGGCCTCGTTCCACGCCGGCCGCTGGGTCTCGATCGAAAACGGCGACGCCGTCATGGTGTCCTCGGTCGGTCAGTAAGCGGCAGGCCATTCCTGAAATCGAAAAGGCCGCGGAGCGATCCGCGGCCTTTCTGCATTTTCGGAGCTGATTTCCGGGGAAAGGTTACACCGGCTCCCAGCCGTCCTTCTCGCTGGCGCGGTAGATGGCGTCGATGAGCTTCTGATTGTTAACGGAACTCTCCAGCGTCACCACCTCGGCATCTCCACCGAGGGCTGCTCTGGAAAAGGCTTCGGCCTGGCGCTTGTACTGGCGCGCATCCTGGAAGCGGAAGTGCTGGCTCTCGCCGTGGTTCTGGTTGGTCAGCTCGATTTCCTCGGCGCCGTAGCGGTCGGCGTTGAAGGGCGATTTCACCTCGATGAAGCCCTTGTCGCCATGGAAGACCATGATCTGGCGATGGGCGAGCTGGGTGGAAATGTAGAAGGACAGTTCGAAATCGCCGAAATCGGCCCGCACGCTGGAATAGATGTCGGTGCCGAATTCCGGGTCGCGGTCGGTATTCGCCTGTACGCGCAACGCTTCCTTGCCGGTGACGAAGCGGGTGGAGATCGTCGGATAGACACCGATGTCGGGCAGCCCGCCACCGCCGAGCGCCGGCACGTTGCGCATGTTGCCGGGGTCGCGATTGAAGTAGGTGAAGGCGCCCTGCACATGACGCAGCCGGCCGATGGCGCCTTCGGCCAGAAGCGAGCGCACCTTCCGCCAGACCGGGCTGTAGGTGATCATATAGGCTTCGCAGATCAGCACCTTGTTGCGGTCGCGCGCCGCGATCAGCCCGGCGATCTCGCCTGAATTCAACGCGATGGGCTTTTCGCAAAGCACGTGTTTGCCCGCATCCGCCGCCTTGATCGACCATTCCACGTGCTGGGATGTCGGCAGGGGAATATAGACGGCGTCGATGGTGTCGGAGGCCAGCATCTCCTCGTAGGAGCCGAAGGCATGCGGCACCGAGAAGCGGTCCGCCATGGCGCGGGCCTTCGTCAGGTCCCGGCTGGCAATGGCGGTGACGACGCAGTTTTCCGCATCCTGGATGGCCGGCACGACGAGGTCGCGGCCGATCTTGGCCGTCGAGAGGATTCCGAAACGCAGCATGGTGATCTCCCTGATTGCGCGGGGAGACTAGTCCCGAGGTACGTTCCTCGCAAGCGTGGCGGCTCGCAAAAAATCCGGCAGACGGCGTGCAAAGGCCGGTTCTCCCGCCTATGTTGGCGGTGCTCTTTTCAGCACGAACCCTTTGGAGACACCCATGCAGTTTCGCGCCATCGGCAAGACCGGCCTTTCCATCGCGCCCCTCGTTTTCGGCGGCAATGTCTTCGGCTGGACGGCCGACGAGAAGACTTCATTCGATCTTCTGGATGCCTTCATCAACGCCGGCTTCAACGCCATCGACACGGCCGATGTCTATTCCCGCTGGGTGCCGGGCAACGAGGGCGGCGAATCCGAGGTGATCATCGGCAAGTGGCTGAAGCGCTCCGCCATTGCCCGCGACCGGGTGGTGATCGTGACCAAGGTCGGATCCGACATGGGGCAGGGCCGGCGGGATCTGCGCAGGATCTGGATCGTCGAGGCGGTGGAAGCCTCGCTGAAGCGCCTCCAGACCGATCATATCGATCTCTACCTCTCGCACTGGCCGGATGCCGAAACGCCCTATGAGGAAACGCTGGAAGCCCATGCCAGCCTCGTGGCGGCCGGCAAGGTACGCGCCTTCGGTGCCTCCAACCTCGATGCCGGCCAGTTGCAGGCCTCGTTCGACGCCGCCGACGCGGCTGGCCTGCCGCGTTATGGCGTGCTCCAGCCGGAATACAATCTCTACGACCGCGACGGCTTCGAGGGCCCGCTTGCCGAACTCTGCCGCAGGGAGGAGATCGGCGTCATCACCTATTTCAGCCTCGCGTCCGGTTTCCTGACGGGCAAGTACCGTACGGCGGCCGACACCGAGGGCCGGGCGCGGGGCGAGGATGTCGCGCGGTACCTCGATGACAAGGGCCAGCGCATCCTCGCCGTGCTCGACCGGGTCGCTGCCGAAACCGGTGCGAAGCCGGCGGAAATCGCTCTGGCCTGGCTGATGGCCAAGCCCGCCGTCACCGCGCCCATCGCCAGCGCCACCAGCCTTGCCCAGCTCGAAAGCCTGACGAAGGCTGCGACGCTGGCGCTCTCCGCCGATCAGGTGCGTGCGCTCGACGAGGCCAGCGCCTGACCACAGGGCTCTCTAGAGTTTGTCAGGGAAAAGTGGGAACCGGTTTTCCCGAAAAGACAAACGAAAACAAAAGAATTCAGAGCATGTCTGGTTCAAATCTGAACCAGACATGCTCTAGCCTCTGTATCGGAAGAAATCGACGAAGGCCCGGAGCGCCGGCCGCATCTGCCGGCGCGTCGGGTAGTAGATCGAGAAGCCGTCGAAGGGCGGGCACCAGTCCTCGAGCACGGG
Organism: Shinella sp. G-2; assembly: GCF_050172695.1. NCBI lineage: Bacteria > Pseudomonadati > Pseudomonadota > Alphaproteobacteria > Hyphomicrobiales > Rhizobiaceae > Shinella > Shinella sp. G-2. The sequence goes on from NZ_JBBEYH010000022.1 coordinate 38,535, forward strand.
AACGAGCCGACCGGCATCGATATCCCCGGCGACACGCTGGTCGAAGACATAGGCAAGACCGGCTCCGTCCATGGCGGCGGCCCGCATCAGCCGCTGGTCGGAAACGATCAGCGGGCCGTTGACGTCCACCGTCACCTGCCGCCCGTCCTTCTCCAGTTCCCAGCGATAGAGAAGCCCGCTCGAAAAGCGCCGGCGGATGCAGCGGTGCTGCATCAGGTCGCGCGGCTGGAGCGGTTTCGGATGCGTCTCGAAATAGGCGGGCGCACCCACGATCAGCCCGCGCCAGGGCCCGCTTGCCCGTACCGCGATCATGTCCTCTTCGAGATGTTCGCCGAGCCGCAGGCCCGCATCGAAGCCCTTTTCGACGATGTCCTCGAAGCGGTCGTCGGTCCGAAGGTCGAGTTCGATATCGGGATAGGCCAGCAGGAAGGCCGCCAGGCGCGGCATGACGATATCTTCCGCCGCGATCAGTGGCATGGTCACGCGTAGCGGCCCCGCAGGCCGGCCCTGCCGGTCGGCGAGCGTTTCCATGACGGTGCCGATATCGGCGAGCGCCGGCGCCAGCGTGTCGAGCAGCAGCCGGCCTTCCTCGGTCGGCGCGACGCTGCGGGTGGTGCGGGCGATGAGGCGCACGCCAAGGCTCGCTTCCAGCGCCGATACGGCATGGCTGACGGCGGAGGGCGCAACGCCGAGCTCGGCCGCGGCCTTGCGGAAGGAGCGCGTCTCCGCGACGAGGGCGAGCACGGCGAGTTGCGAGAGCTGGGTCCGGTTCATTGTTCTAACAGATAGAACAAGCCATTGGCTTTTGCAGCAATTTTCAGATGAAGCACCGCGCCCTAGATTGCCCCTTGCCGGATGACGGCGGATTGCCCGCCGCCCGCAAATGGGACGCCTCCCGTCCCGGAAGAAGGATTTTGCCATGAAACACCGTACACTCGGCAGCCTCGACGTTTCCGCCCTCGGCCTCGGCTGCATGGGCATGAGCCATGCCTATGGCCCCTCGAGCGACGAGACGGCGGCCATCGCCACGCTTCACCGCGCCGTCGATCTCGGCGTCACCCTGTTCGACACCGCCGAGGTCTATGGCCCCTATGCGAATGAAATCCTCGTCGGCAAGGCGCTGAAGCCGATGCGCGACAAGGTGGTCATCGCCACCAAGTTCGGTTTCCGCATCGACGCCACCAAGCCTTCGGCCGAGATGATCGCCGGCACGGACAGCCGGCCGGAAAACGTCAGGGCCGTCGCCGAGGCCTCGCTGAAGCGGCTCGGCGTCGAGGTCATCGATCTTTTCTACCAGCACCGCGTCGATCCGGCGGTGCCGATCGAGGAGACGGTGGGCGCAATGGCGGATCTGGTGCGCGCGGGCAAGGTCAAGGCGCTCGGTCTGTCGGAAGCCGGGGCGGAGACGATCCGCAAGGCCCATGCGGTGCACCCCATCGCCGCAGTGCAGAGCGAATATTCGCTCTGGACCCGCGACGTGGAGGAGAACGGCGTGCTGGAAACCTGCCGCGCGCTCGGCATCGGCTTCGTGCCCTTCAGTCCGCTTGGCCGCGGCGTGCTCACCGGCGCGCTGAAGAAGCTGGACGGTCTTTCCGCGGATGACTTCCGCCGCTCGCTGCCGCGTTTCGATGCGGAAAATTTCGACGCCAACCTCGCGCTGGTGGCGCTGCTGGAGGCAATGGCGAAGGAGAAGGGTGTCGCCCCGGCCCAGCTTGCGCTTGCCTGGGTGCTGGCGCAGGGCGATTTCATCGTTCCCATTCCCGGCGCCAGCAAGGTGCCGCACCTGGAGCAGAACGTCGCCGCCGCCGATGTCGCCCTGACGGCTGAGGAAGCTGCCCGCCTCGGCGACCTGCTCGCCCCGGCAAAGGTTGCCGGCGGCCGCTATTCGCAGAAGATGGCGGCGATGGCGAGCCGCTAGAGCATTTCCAGCCGACGCGGCATCCCGTCGGCATCGGACAATGCGACAAGAACAAAAGCCCAGAACAATCCCGGTGAGCCGGCATTCTCCGGGATTGTCCTCACCGGCTACGCTGCATCCCCGATCCGCTTGTAGAAGAACGTCGTCGCGCAAGAGCGGCCGTCCGGATAGAGCGCATAGTCGGGGATAACGCCGGCCCGCTGCCAGCCGAGGCGTTCGTAGACCGTCTCGGCGGGGCTGCCCGTGGCGGTATCGAGCACCAGCACGGTCTTGCCGCGGCGGGCGGCTTCCGCTTCCGCTGCCGCCATCAGCGCGCGGGCAAGACCGAGGCCGCGCGCGCTTTCCATCACCAGCAGCTTCTTGATGTCCGCCCGGTGCGGCTGGTTGGGCATCTGGCGGATGCCGACCTGCACCGTGCCGACGATGCGGCCCGTCTGTTCGGCGGCAAAAAGCAATGTTGCGTCCTCACCCACCGCCGTCGCCACGCCCTCCCAGAAGGGCATGGCATCGGCCGGCCCGTAGGGTGCCATGAAGCCGACGGACGCCCCGCCGGTCACGCAATCGGCCAGCACCGCGGCCAGTTCGCCCAGCCGGGCGCGGGTTTCCGTCTCGTCGAGCAGTCTCACGTCGCGCATCGGTTCCTCGAGGTCAGTTGCGGCCGCGGTCCAGCACCACGGCGTAGTGGGCCGGCACGTCGCCGGGATTTTCGAAGACGTGGCCCTCGGTGATGCTCATGTAGAGGCAGTCGCCGGGCGCAAGATCGTGCGCCGTTCCCGCCACCGTCATGCGCAGCGCGCCGGAAAACAGCCAGACATGCTGCGTCATGCCCGCCTTCGCCGTCTCCGGCGGATAGGCGATGCGCGCGCCGGCCGGAAACGTCACCTCGATCACCTCGACACGGGATGGCGTGTCGGGCGCGGACACTGCGCGGCGCTGGTAGCCGGTCTCCGGATCGCGCCAGACGATCTGTCTTTCCCGTCGCGACAGGGGATCGCCGCTTTCGCCGGAAAAGGCGAAGAAGGCCGAGAGCGTCAGGTCCAGCGCCGCGCAGAGCCGCGAAAGCAGCTGCGCCGTCGGGCTCGCCTCGCCGCGCTCGATGCGCGAGATCATCGCCCGGCTGACGCCGGAGGCGGCCGCAAGATCGTCCAGTGTCCGGCCCTGTGCGGTCCGCAACTGCCGCAACCGGTCGCCGATGGCGCTTTCGAGAGGGTCGTTTTCAATTTCCATTATCATGGAATATTTATCTCTTATCATGGAGTCAAGCCATGAAACTCCGCCCAAAATAATTCTCCGCCATGCCGCTCCGGCGACAATGCGACACCGGCCGACCCGGTATGGTGGCGGCAGATTCGGGAGGGCGGACGGATGAGGAGTGAAGCACAGGGGCCATCGTCGTCGCTCTTTTCCATCACCGCCATCGTCGTCTCGATGACGCTGGTCGCCATCGGCAACGGCGTCATGCTCGCCTATGTGCCCTATGTGCTGTCGCGTGCCGTCGCGCCTGCCTGGACGCCCGGCGCGGCCGTCACGGCCATCGCCTTCGGTGGACTGATCGGCTGCGTCATCGCCGGTCCGGTCATCCGCCGCGTCGGCCATGCGCGCGCCTTTTCCTGCTCTCTCGCCCTTGTCATCATCGCCGCCTTCCTCGTCGCGCTCGGCGTCAATCCCATCCTCTGGATCGTCGCCCGCGGCATCTATGGCGTTGCCGGCAATTTCAATTTCATCATCGCCCAGAGTTGGCTGAACCATGCGGCGGACAACCGCTGGCGCGGCAAGGCCATGTCGTTCTTCTACATGGCCTATGTGCTCGGCCTTGGCGTCGGCGCCTGGATCTTTGGCCGCATGCCGGCGGACGGCAATCTCGCCCCGCTCGTCACCATCTTCGTGACGACCGTCGCGCTGCTGCCCATCGGCCTCACCCGGCTGCCCACGCCGCCGGCCCCCGCCCGCGTCAGCCTCGATTTCGCCATGGCCTGGCGCAATTCGCCGGTCGCGCTCATCGGCGTGCTCGCCGCCGGCGGTCTTTCGATGGTCGTGCAGGGCTTCACGCCCATCTACGCCGCCACCAACAATGTCGGGCAGGCCGATGTCGCGCTCCTGATGTTCGTCATGCAGTTCGGCCTCATCTTCGTGCAGTATCCGCTCGGCACGCTCTCCGACCGCATCGACCGGCGCGTCGTGCTCATCATCACCTGCCTGTTGATTGCCGCTACGGCGGTCGCCGCGCTCTTCGTCTCCTTCGGCGCCTTCGTGGTGCTGATGCTGGTCTTCGCGCTCTGGGCCGGCGCCGTCGAGAGCGTCTATTCCATCGCCAATGCCCATGCGAACGACCGCACGGATCCGGAGGATTTCGTGCCGCTCGCCTCGACGCTCCTCGTCGCCTGGTCCACCGCCGCGACGCTGGTTCCGCTCGGCGTGACGGCACTGACGCCGACCTTCGGCCCCAAGACCTTCATCTATGCCGCCATGGCCGTGGCGCTCGCCTATGCCGCCTTCGTCGCCCATCGCCTGCGCCTTCGCGAGACGGTGCCGCCCGAAGCGCGCGAGACCTTCGAGATCCGCAGCGCCCAGGTGCCGAATGCCGGCGCGCTGGTGGAAGGCGAAAAAGCCCCGGAATAGCGGCGCTTGCGGCGAGGAAACGGTTCATTTACCGCTTTGCGCTGCCCTTGCCCGCTGCTATATGGCGCGCATGAGCACCAATAATTCGACGCCCCTCGACCATATCCGCAATTTCTCGATCGTGGCCCATATCGACCACGGCAAGTCGACGCTGGCCGACCGGCTGATCCAGTCGACCGGCGGCCTTGCCGACCGCGAGATGTCGGAGCAGGTCCTCGACAACATGGAGATCGAGCGCGAGCGCGGCATCACCATCAAGGCCCAGACCGTGCGTCTGCACTACAAGGCCAATGACGGCGAGACCTATGTGCTGAACCTCATCGACACGCCCGGCCACGTCGACTTCGCCTACGAGGTCTCGCGCTCGCTGTCGGCCTGTGAGGGCTCGCTGCTCGTCGTCGACGCCAGCCAGGGCGTGGAAGCCCAGACGCTCGCCAACGTCTACCAGGCCATCGACAACAATCACGAACTGGTGACGGTGCTCAACAAGATCGACCTGCCGGCCGCCGAGCCGGATCGCATCAAGGACCAGATCGAGGAGGTCATCGGCATCGACGCCTCGGACGCCGTGCTGATCTCGGCGAAAACCGGCCTCGGCATTCCCGACGTGCTGGAAGCGATCGTCAAGCGCCTGCCCGCGCCGAAGAGCGAGGGCGGCGAAAAGGCGCCGCTGAAGGCCTTGCTGGTCGACAGCTGGTACGACACCTATCTCGGCGTCATGGTTCTCGTGCGCATCATCGAGGGCCGCCTGACGAAGGGCCAGGTCATCCGCATGATGGGCACGGACGCCAAGTACACCGTCGAGCGCGTCGGCGTGCTGACGCCGAAGATGGTGGCGATGGATTCGCTGGGCCCGGGCGAGATCGGCTTCATCACCGCGTCCATCAAGGAAGTCGCCGATACCCGCGTCGGCGACACGATCACCGAGGACAAGCGCCCGACCGCTTCGGCCCTGCCGGGCTTCAAGCCGGCCCAGCCGGTGGTGTTCTGCGGCCTCTTCCCGGTCGATGCGGCCGATTTCGAGGAACTGCGCTCGGCCATGGGCAAGCTGCGCCTCAACGACGCTTCCTTCTCGTTCGAAATGGAAAGCTCCGCCGCGCTCGGCTTCGGTTTCCGCTGCGGCTTCCTCGGCCTGCTGCATCTCGAAATCATCCAGGAGCGCCTCTCCCGCGAATTCGACCTCGACCTCATCGCCACGGCCCCCTCGGTGGTCTACCAGCTGACGATGACGGACGGCACGGAGAAGGAACTGCACAACCCGGCCGACATGCCGGACGTCGTGAAGATCTCCGAGTTCCGCGAACCCTGGATCAAGGCGACGATCCTGACGCCGGACGAATATCTCGGTGGCATCCTGAAGCTTTGCCAGGACCGGCGCGGCATCCAGACGGAGCTGACCTATGTCGGCAACCGCGCCATGCTGACCTATGAACTGCCGCTCAACGAAGTGGTGTTCGACTTCTACGACCGCCTGAAGTCGATCTCCAAGGGCTATGCCTCCTTCGACTACAATCTGCATGGCTACCGCGAGAGCGACCTCGTCAAGATGTCGATCCTCGTCAATGCCGAGCCGGTCGATGCGCTCTCCATGCTGGTTCACCGCTCGGCGGCGGAAAAGCGCGGCCGCGTCATGTGCGAGAAGCTGAAGGACCTCATCCCGCAGCACATGTTCCAGATCCCGATCCAGGCCGCCATCGGCGGGCGCATCATCGCCCGCGAGACCGTGCGTGCCCTGCGCAAGGACGTGACCGCCAAGTGCTATGGCGGCGACGCCACCCGCAAGCGCAAGCTTCTGGAAAAGCAGAAGGAAGGCAAGAAGCGCATGCGCCAGTTCGGCAAGGTGGAGATTCCGCAGGAAGCCTTCATCGCCGCGCTCAAGATGGGCGACGAATAGACATGGAAAGGGAGGCATCGCCTCCCTTTTGTCTGTCCTCAATCGCGCTTGATCGTCGCCAGGATGCCCCAGAGATCCGCCCCCGTCTCGAAGACGGCGGCATTGGCGCGAAAACCGATTTCGGCGGTGACGAGGTCCATCATGTCGAGTGCGGGGTCACGCGCGCCGTCCGCGCCGGCAAGGCTCCGCGCGGCCTTCTCCGCCCGCGCCGTTTCGCTCGCCATACCCTGAAGGGCGGTGTTCATGATGCCGGCAATCTGCATGGGCGAAGACCTCGTTGATCCCGTTCCTTCTACGCCATGGCCCTTTCCATCCCGTGAAGGGAAAATCGCCGGCCCTGTGCGGTTTCGGCACAGGGCCGGCCTTTCTCAGTGGCCGGGATGCAGCGCGTCGTTGAGATACATGCAGGTCAGCATGGTGAAGACATAGGCCTGGATCAGCGCCATCAGCAGTTCCAGCGCCGTCAGCGCCACCGTCATGACGAAGGGCAGTGCGGCTCCGACGATGCCCAGCGTGCCGAGACCGGCCATGGAGACCACGAAGCCGGCAAAGACCTTCAGCGTGATATGGCCCGCCAGCATGACGGCGAAGAGACGCACCGAATGGCTGACAGGGCGCGAGAGGTAGGAGATCACCTCGATCGGCACGATGATCGGCGTCAGCACCAGGGGCACGCCATCGGGCACGAAGAGCCGCAGGAACCGCGCGCCGTGCCGGAAGAGGCCGTAGAGCGTTACGGTCAGGAACACCAGCATGGCCAGTGCGAAGGTGACGATCAGGTGGCTCGTCACGGTGAAGGCATAGGGAAAGAGGCCGATGAGGTTGGCGACGAGAATGAACAGGAACAGCGAGAAGACCAGCGGAAAGAAGCGCATGCCCTCCTCGCCCGCATTGGCGCGCAACGTCTTGGCGACGAACTCGTAGAGCATTTCTGCACTCGCCTGCCCGCGGCCGGGGACGAGCCTTCGCCGGCGGGTGGCAAGGAGCAGGCCGCCGCCGGCCGCAATCGCCGTCAGCGCCATATAGGCGGCAGAATTGGTGAAGCTCAGGTCGAGCCCGCCGATCTCGAAGGGGATTAGCGGCTTGATCCGAAATTGTTCAATGGGTCCGGCCATGGTCTGTCCTCGAAAAGGCGCCAGCACACGGAAGAGAGGCCGCGCATGCCGAAGGGCGATGCACGATGCATGGAAACCGCGGAGCTGGCTTGAAAAGGGAGGGGGATGGAGCGTTCAACGGGACTGCCTGATCTCGACTAGGAGAAAAGGGGCCGTCCCCGGAACGAACAAGGCGCAGGTCGTCCCGCGCGAAGGCTGTCTAGCCCGTGTGAGGGGGGATGGCAAGGGGCCCAACTGTGGTGCACGGCGGCAGTCGAGGATGGGGGAGGCATTCCGCTCCCTGACATTCGGTCAATGATGGCGTGAGAAACGAAGTCTCCCGCCGACCTTGCCGAACGCGGCACGCCCCATCAAAATGTCAGATACAAGTCGTGCCATTCCGGATTCATCGCCTCGATCAATTCGATTTTCCAGCGCCGATACCAGCGTTTCAGCGACGTCTCCCGCTGAATGGCCGATCCGATACTGTCATGTTCTTCATACCAGACCAGACGCCTGCAGCCGTATTTCGAGGAAAAACCCGGTGTCAGACCTTCGCGGTGCTCATAGATACGGCGCTCCAGATCGGACGTCACACCGATGTAAAGCGTACCGCGTTTCTGGTTGGTGACGATGTACACATATCCCGCCATGCGGGCAGAGTGAGCGGCTGTGGACCCTCGGGTCAAGCCCGAGGGTGACGGAGGGGAGGATAAGTTTTCCCACCCAGCGAGCGGTTGGGCGTATGGGATTCATCGCCTCGGCGCACCGTGTTCCATTTTTCCGTCATCCTTATCTCATGGTCATTCTTATGACCTTAGCAAGCCGTCCTGCATCGATGCCAGAGCCAGCGCCGCTACGCCCGATGGGTGGGAAGCCTCCTCCTCCCCTCCGTCTTCCTCGGGCTTGACCCGAGGACCCACAAACACGGAAATCCCTTTCCTCTCAGAAGAGGCTCTCGGTACTCTTCCGCCTCTTCTTCAGGGCGAACTGGGTGAAGCGTGACCGTCCGTGCCAACGCCTCAGCCGCCCTCATAGGCCTGCTGCCCCGCCTGTAGCGCGTCATCCAGCCGGCCGCCTTCCGGGAAGATGGCGAGGGTCTCCGGCTTGTCGACATCCGGCACCAGCCGGGGGCAGGGGGCGGCCGCGCCGAGCAAGGTGGTGACGGGGATGACGCCTGCCCAGATCGGCAGGGCGAAATCCGCCTCGTCGTCGCCGACGCCCTTGGCGCGCACCTTCGCCGCCGCCTCGTCGATGGGCATGGCGATGATCGTCGTCGCCTTGGCCTCCTGCGCGGTGATGGGGCGCAACAACGCGCTGCGGTCCGGATAGAAGCGGTCGACCACGTCGCGCATCGCCTCGATCTTTTCCTCCGGGTCCTCGACCAGCCGGGCGGTGCCGAAACACATGGCGGAGCGGTAGTTGGCCGAATGGTTGAAGCCGGAGCGGGCGAGTACCAGTCCGTCGAGATGGGCAACGGTCAGGCAGGCGGGCGTGCCGGCCTTCAGGTGCCGCAGCATGCGGCTCGCCGAGGAGCCGTGCCAGTAGAGCGTGTCGCCCTTGCGCCAGAACAGCGTCGGCGTGGCATAGGGCTGGCCGTCGATGACATAGGCGACGTGACAGAGCATGGCCGCATCGAGGATCGCATGCACCGCCGCGCGGTCGTAGCTGCCGCGCTCGTGCAGGCGCTTGACGCGGTTGCGCGCGGTGACGGGATAGGTGGCTTCGGTTTCGACGCTCATGCGGGGCTTGCCTTTCAAACGATGGGCCGCCATGGTGCGCCATGCGATTGGATCGAAAAAGCACCAATTCAGATGAAAGAAAAAAGACCAATCTGCCGGATTGGTCCCTGCTCGTCCCCGTCCTGCCGACCGCCGGCAAGCGCACGCCCGCGCTCTACCGCGAGCTGCGCCGCCTCATCGAGGCCGGCAGCATTCCACCCGGCAGCAAGCTGCCGCCCTCGCGCGATCTCGCCGCCCGACTGAAGACCTCGCGCGGCAGCGTCGTCGCCGCCTTCGAGACGCTGATCGCCGAAGGTTATGCCGTCGCGCGCACCGGCGCCGGCACCTTCGTCGCCGACCGGGTGCCGAACGTGAAACCCGCCGTGCCGCTGGAGGTGGACCCCGTGCCGCCGGCGATGCCGCTGCCCGGCACGCTCGGCGTCGCCATGGCCGATGCGCGCATGCTGAACCGCTTCCGGACACTGCTCACGCGCCATCTCGCCCGCCCCGGCCCGGAGCATTTCCACTATGGCGATCCGCGTGGCGGCGAGGCCCTGCGCCAGGCGGTCGCGGCCTATCTGCGGCAGGCGCGCGGCGTGCGTTGCGAAGCCTGCTCCATCGTCATCACGACAGGCACGCAGCAGGGCATCGACCTCGTGCTGCGCGCCGTACTGTCGCAGGGCGACCGCGTGATGATCGAGGACCCCTGCTATCCCAGCGCCCGCGCCGCCTTTGCCGGCAACGGCCTCGTCCTGTCGGGCCTTGCGGTCGATGCGGAGGGTGCGGATATCGCGCGTGCCACGCCCGGCGCCCGTGCGGTCTATGTGACGCCCTCGCACCAGTTTCCGCTCGGGGTCACCATGAGCATGCGCCGCCGTCTCGCCCTTATCGACTGGGCGCGCGAAACGGGCGGCTGGATCCTCGAGGACGATTACGACAGCGAGTTCCGTTTCGCCGGTCCGCCGCTCGCCGCCATGCAGGGCATGGATGACAGCGGCCGGGTGATCTATCTCGGGACCTTCTCCAAGGTGCTCTTTCCGGGCCTGCGCCTTGGTTATGCGGTCATTCCCGATGCATTGCTGGAAGCGGTCGTGGCGCTGCGCAGCCGGTCCGACCGCAGTCCGCCGACACTGGCCGAGGCCGCGCTGACCGACCTCATCCGCGAAGGCCATTTCGCCGCGCATCTGCGCCGCGCCCGGCGGCAGGCCGAGGCGGCGCGCGATGCGCTGGTGGAAGGCCTGTCGGCCGCGAAGAGCCTGTCGGTGACCGTGCCCGACCAGGGCCTGCACCTCGTCGCCGGCCTGCCGGCAAGGCTTGCGGACACGGCGGCGGTGGAGATTGCCCGGCAGGCGGGCCTTGGCGTGCGCGCTCTCTCGGCCATGGCCGTCACCAACCCGCCGCGGCAGGGTCTGGTGATCGGATTTTCCGGCTTTGCGCCCGAGGTGCTGCGCGCCGCGGCAAACCGCTTCGCGCTTGCCCTCGGTTAAGCGACGGCACGGGCTTCGGCGGCGTTGATCGTGGCGACCCAGGCGCGGGCGAGTGCAAGGCCGGTGGCTTCGGCGCTGGCGCCGTCCCTGGCGGCATGGGCGGCGCGCTCCGCCAACCAGCCGGGCGCGGACCTCTCGATATAGTCGGGGAAGATCGTCGCCCAGCTATCGACCACCTCCCGGCCCGCCTCGAAGTGGAACTGCGTGCCGTAGGTGGCGCGGCCGATGCGGAAGGCCTGGTTCTCGGCTCCTGCACTGGTGGCGAGCCGTACCGCGCCCTCGGGCAGGCTGAAGGTGTCGCTGTGCCACTGGAAGATCGGGAAGCTGCCGGCGGCGGCCGAAAGCACGGGATCGCCGGCCGCCTCCACCGTCAGCGCCACCGGGCACCAGCCGAATTCTGGCGCGGTGCCGATATGGTTCTCCGCGCCATAGGCGCGCGCCAGAAGCTGGCTGCCGAGGCAGACGCCGAGCACGGATTTCTCCGCTTCGCCGAAGCGGCGCATCAGGGCGGCCAGTGCCGGCAGATAGGGATGAGCTCCGTCGTCGAGCGCGTTCTGCGGTCCGCCCATGACGACGATGGCATCATGCGCGGTCTCGTCGTCCGGCAGGGCCTCGCCGGCATGGGGGCGGCAGATGTCGAGATCCGCGCCCGCCTCTTCCAGCGCGAGGCCGACCTGACCGAGCAGGGTCACCTTGTCGTTTTCCACCACCAGAACCCGCATGTCATGCTCCTTCATTTCGCGTGAAGGGAAACAACCATGCCCGTCCCTCCGGTTCAAGGTCTGCCGACAGAAAGAACCCGGCTCTTGCGAGCCGGGCGAGGCGGGGAGGATCGCGGGGAAGGGGGGTATCAGCGGCAGACGCGGATCTTCTTGACGATGACGTTGCCGTAGTAGTCGTAGGACTTGATCTTCTTGACGAAGCAATAGGGCTGGTAATCGTAGCTGTAGTAGCCGGCCTGCGACGGGGCCGCGAAGGAGACGGCGGCGACGAGGGCAACGGTGGCGGAAACGATGAACTTGCGCATGGGGTCTCTCCTGATCTCTTGAAGGATGAGCCTCTCTCATCCGGTGATCAGAAGGTCTCACATCGCCTGACCTGCCGCTGTTCCGCAGGAAACAGGGGCATCATTCGATGCAATTCCTGACACGAACCGCAATGCGGCTTTTGGCCTTGTTCAGGGATAGATGACGCCCTTGCGCAGGATGACATTGGCGTAGAGCCGCGGTTCGCTGGTCTGCACCAGCGTGTGGGCCGCGCGCACGCGGTCGTAGAAGGCGGCGCCCACCAGCGGCACGACGGTCTGCGCCGGCTCATGCCGGGCGCAGCAGGCGATGATCTCGTCATGCACCGGTTTGAGCGTGTCGCGTTCCTGGCGGAAGGTCGAGCGGAAGATCGCTTCGTCGACGAAATCGTCGATCGGCATCACCGAGAGCACGGCGTTGAGCGCGGGAATCAGCGCCACGCCGTCGAGGCGGATCAGCCGGCGGGCATGCTCGACCCCCGGATAGTTGCCGTCGACGATGGCGATCTCGTCGCCGTGGCCCATGGCGCGCAGCGTCGAAAGCAGCGTGGGGCTGAGAATGGGATCGATGCCTTTCAGCATTCAGGCAAGCTCCTTGAAGAGGACGTTCTGGTCCGGAAGATAGCGGGAGAAGAGCGGCAGGCTGGCCCCGCCGATGGAGCGGGCGCGGCTGCCGACAGCGCCTTCGATGATCTCGGGCATCGTGACGCCCTGAAGGTCGAGCCGGGCGACGGCGGCCTGCGTCGCCGCCACGACCCGTTCGCGCACCCAGCCGGGAAAGCCGCCGTCGATGATGACGGCCGAAAAGTCGATGACCGAGGCGGAGGCGACAACGGCCTGGGCGAGCGCCGCGGCCATGTCGTCGATCCAGATTTCCAGCGGCGCGCCGAAATCCACCCAGTCGTCGGGTGAATACCACAACGCCTTCGGGTCCATGCCGTGGTCGCGCAGCAGGTTTTCCAGCCGGTAGATCGAGGCGATCTTCAAGAGCTGCACCGTCTCGCCGTCGCGGCCCTGCACGGGCAGGGGGCCGATGGCGCCGGCCGTGCCGGTACGCCCGGTGAAGAGGGCGGAATTGAGCACCACGCCGCCGCCGATGAAGGAGCCGATGAAGAGATAGAGGAAGTCGGGATATTGCGGCCCGAGGCCGAAGACGAGCTCGGCGGCGCAGGCGCTCGTCGCGTCGTTCTGCAGCATGACGGGATAGGGCACGCGCCTGGCGATCTCGGCTTCGAGGTCGACGCCGCGCCACTGGTCCATGTCGGCCTGTGGCGCACCCACCTCGCTTGCCCAGCTCCACAGTTCGAAGGGCGCGGCGACGCCGAAGCCGGCGATGCGGCCGCGCTCCTCGGGCGTGATGGCCGCCTGCAGCTCTGCAAGGCCGTCCTCGATGAAGGAAAGCAGCGGGCCGGGCATGGGATAGGCATAGGTGCGGCGAACCTGCCGGCGGATGCCGCCGACGAAATCCATCATAACGATGTCGGCGCTGCGCCGGCCGATCTTCAGGCCGAAGGAATAGACCGCATCCGGATTGAGCAGCATGGGAACCGAGGGCTGGCCGACCTTGCCGCGCATCGGAGGGCCGCGCATCAGCAGCCCTTCGGCCTCCAGCGCCCGCATGATCACGGTCACGGTCTGGGCGGAAAGCCCGCTGCGCCGCGCGATATCGGCCTTGGAAAGGCTGCCGTGCCGGCGCACCAGCGACATGACCAGCCGCTCGTTATAGGCGCGCACGCGCACCTGGTTGGCCCCCCCGCTCGGGTCGAGGATTTCGGCCGGCGGCGCGGGTGCCGCAGCAGCAATCTTCGTCATCGTCTCCTCCCGCACCGTAGGAGCGTCATTTGCCCCTTACGGTTCTTTATCGGCTGGCGTTCCGCTCTTCCACCGGAAACGACCCTGCCGGGGCTTTCGCCCGATCTTTGTCAGAGCATGCCACATAGAATTAATAATTCAATTCGATTTATTTATTGACAGGCATTTCTTTTGGTGTTCTTCTCAGCATCGGAAGCAAGGTCGGCTGACGGAGGAGCCGCTCGGCCACCTGCGACCGGATGGCTCCAGGAGAGGAGTGCATCCCGTTTCGTCCTTGGGAGGATACCATGAAGAAATCGATTGTTTCCGCCGCTCTCGGCGCGCTTGCTCTCGGCGTTGCCTTTGCCGCGCCGGCTTCCGCCGCCGATGTCGGCGCCTGCCTGATCACCAAGACCGATACCAATCCCTTCTTCGTCAAGATGAAGGAAGGCGCCGAAGCGAAGGCCAAGGAACTCGGCGTCACGCTGAAGTCCTATGCCGGCAAGATCGACGGCGACAGCGAAAGCCAGGTCGCCGCCATCGAGACCTGCATTGCCGATGGCGCAAAGGGCATCCTGATCACCGCTTCCGACACCAAGGGCATCGTTCCCTCCGTGCAGAAGGCGCGTGACGCCGGCCTTCTCGTCATCGCGCTCGACACGCCCCTGGAGCCGATCGACGCGGCCGACATGACCTTTGCCACCGACAACCTGCTCGCCGGCGAACTGATCGGCAAGTGGGCCGCCGCCACGCTCGGCGACGCCGCCAAGGACGCCAAGGTCGCCTTCCTCGACCTGACGCCGTCCCAGCCGTCGGTCGACGTGCTGCGCGACCAGGGCTTCATGAAGGGCTTTGGCATCGACGTGAAGGACATCACCAAGATCGGCGACGAGGACGATGCCCGCATCGTCGGCCATGACGTGACCAACGGCAACGAGGAAGGCGGCCGCACCGCCATGGAAAACCTCCTGCAGAAGGACCCGACCATCAACGTCGTTCACACCATCAACGAACCGGCCGCTGCCGGCGCCTATGAAGCGCTGAAGGCCGTCGGCCGTGAGAAGGACGTTCTGATCGTGTCCGTCGACGGCGGCTGCCCGGGCGTCCAGAACGTCATCGACGGCGTCATCGGCGCCACCTCGCAGCAGTACCCGCTGATGATGGCCTCGCTCGGCATCGAGGCGATCAAGAAGTTCGCCGATACCGGTGAAAAGCCGAAGGCCACCGAAGGCAAGGACTTCTTCGACACGGGCGTCGCGCTCGTGACCGACAAGCCGGCCACAGGCGTCGAATCCATCGACACCAAGACCGGCAAGGACAAGTGCTGGGGCTAAGGCTCCAAGCCGGCCCGGCATGACCGGGCCGGCCATCCGCCACGGACGGATCGGGTGGCGTGCGCAATGGCGCAAAGGCAAAGCCTGGAACGCACCCTTAGTTTTTGACAACAGCAGTGAGACGTGGGCACCTTTCTCCTCAGGGGACGGCGGCGACGATGCCGGCCGTTCGCGAAGGAGGCCGCCCGCAGAAGGCGGCGGATGCGCAAGCGCCACCGCGATGCGTCCGTGCATCATTTCATCCGGCAATGCCGCGACGGTCGGCACACGGAAGGGAGGAACAGGATCATGAGTGAGACAACGACGGTCTCGCAGGGCTCGCAGCCCTCACAGGAATTCGAGAAGGTGCTCTCGGGCAGTTCCACGCAGGTGGCGTCCTTCGACACCAATGACAAGACACCCATCCAGAAATTCCAGCACTTCCTGCACGGCAGTCCCTCGGCCGTGCCCTTGATCGTGCTCGTGCTGTCGGTGGCGATCTTCGGCGCCATCCTCGGCAGCAAGTTCTTCTCCGCCTTCACGCTGACGCTCATCCTCCAGCAGGTGGCGATCGTCGGCATCGTCGGCGCGGCGCAGACGCTGGTCATCCTGACGGCCGGCATCGATCTTTCGGTCGGTGCGATCATGGTGCTCTCGTCCGTCGTCATGGGCCAGTTCACCTTCCGCTACGGCCTGCCGCCGGTGGTGGCCGTTGCCTGTGGCTTGGCCTGCGGCGCGCTCTGCGGCTATATCAACGGCCTGCTCGTCGCCCGCATGAAGCTGCCGCCCTTCATCGTCACACTCGGCATGTGGCAGATCATCCTCGCCTCCAACTTCCTCTATTCGGCCAACGAGACGATCCGCTCGCAGGACATCGCCACGAACGCGCCGCTGCTGCAGTTCTTCGGCAGCACCTTCAAGCTCGGCAGCGCGGTCTTCACCTATGGCGTCATCGCCATGGTGCTGCTGGTCGCCCTCCTCTGGTACGTGCTGAACCACACCGCCTGGGGCCGCCATGTCTACGCGGTCGGCGACGATCCCGATGCGGCGGAGCTCGCCGGCGTCAACGTCAAGCGCATGCTGGTCTCGGTCTATACGCTGTCCGGTCTCATCTGCGCGCTCGCCGGCTGGGCGCTCATCGGCCGCATCGGCTCGGTCTCGCCCACCGCAGGCCAGTTCGCCAACATCGAATCGATCACGGCGGTGGTGATCGGCGGCCTCTCGCTCTTCGGCGGGCGCGGCTCGATCCTCGGCATGATCTTCGGCGCGCTCATCGTCGGCGTCTTCTCGCTCGGCCTTCGCCTCATCGGCACGGACCCGCAATGGACGTATCTGCTCATCGGCGTCCTCATCATCTCGGCAGTCGCAATCGACCAGTGGATCAGAAAGGTAGCAGGCTGATGGCTCAGGAACCCATTCTTACCGCAAGAGGGCTCGTCAAGCGCTACGGCCGCGTCACCGCCCTCGACAATGCCGACTTCGATCTCTATCCCGGCGAAATCCTCGCCGTGATCGGCGACAACGGCGCGGGCAAGTCCTCGATGATCAAGGCGATCTCCGGCGCCATCACGCCGGACGAGGGCGAGATCAGGCTGGAAGGCAAGCCCGTCACCTTCCGCTCGCCCATCGAGGCGCGCAAGGCCGGCATCGAGACCGTCTACCAGAACCTGGCGCTTTCGCCGGCGCTCTCGATCGCCGACAACATGTTCCTTGGCCGCGAAATCCGCAAACCCGGCGTCATGGGCAGCCTGTTCCGCACGCTCGACCGCGGCGCGATGGAAAAGTTCGCCCGCGACAAGCTCTCCGAACTCGGCCTGATGACCATCCAGAACATCAACCAGGCGGTGGAGACGCTCTCGGGCGGCCAGCGCCAGGGCGTGGCCGTGGCCCGCGCGGCGGCCTTCGGCTCGAAGGTCATCATCCTCGACGAACCGACGGCGGCGCTCGGCGTCAAGGAGAGCCGGCGCGTCCTGGAACTGATCCTCGACGTGCGCCGGCGCGGCATCCCGATCGTGCTCATCTCGCACAACATGCCGCATGTCTTCGAGGTGGCGGACCGCATCCACATCCACCGGCTCGGCCGGCGGCTCACCGTCATCAATCCGAAGGACTACACCATGTCCGACGCCGTTGCCTTCATGACTGGGGCGAAGGCACCGGCCGAGGCCGTCGCCGCATGATGACTGTCGATGCGATCGCAAATGATCTCCAGCGGCGCGCGGCAAACGCGCGCCGCTTCATGATCGGCATTGCCGGCCCCCCCGGGGCCGGAAAGTCGACGCTGGTGGAAGCGCTCCGCGAAACCTTGCTCGCCCGCGGCGAACGCGCGGAAATCCTGCCGATGGACGGCTTCCACATGGACAACGGCATCCTTGCCGAACGCGGGCTCCTGCCGCGCAAGGGGGCGCCGGAAAGTTTCGACGGGCGTGGCTTCGTCGATATCGTGGCGGCGCTGAAACGGGCGGAGGGCGAGGTGCTGGTGCCGGTTTTCGACCGGACACGCGAGATCGCCATCAATGCGGCGCGGGCCATTCCCGGGGAAACGCGGTTCATCCTCGCCGAGGGCAACTACCTGCTGTTCCGGGACGCGCCCTGGGACCGGCTCGACGGCCTCTTCGACTTCACCATCTTCGTCGGCCCGCCCTATGCGGTGCTGGAAGAGCGCCTGCGCCGGCGCTGGCTGCAATACGCGCTGCCGGAGGACCAGATCCACTGGAAGCTCTACGGCAACGACCTGCCGAACGGAAAGCGCATCCTGGACAACTCCCGTCCCGCCGACCTCACCATCGATCTTTTCTGAGGAATTGTCGGCCGTCCCTTCCGGTGCTATCGCAACACGAAAGCAATTCCGGCGAAACTGCCAAGCGGTTTTGCATCCGTGATTGCGCCAGAACAGGGAGTTGAAGCCTTCCGCCAGCGGAAGGCTTCAAGACGGGAGACATGCCGATGACCACTGAACTCACCATCCGCCGGCCGGACGACTGGCACCTGCACCTGCGCGACGGGGCGATGCTCGAAGGCGTGATCGGCGACACCAGCCGCCATTTCGCCCGCGCGATCATCATGCCGAACCTCGTGCCGCCCGTCGTCACCACGGCGGATGCGTCGGCCTACCGCGACCGCATCCTCGCTGCCCTTCCCAAGGGCGACCGGTTCGAGCCGCTGATGACACTCTACCTCACCGAGCACACCGATGCCGACGACGTCGAAGCCGGCTTCAGGAGCGGCCTGATCCACGCGGTGAAGCTTTATCCCGCCGGCGCGACGACCAATTCCCACGGCGGTGTGCGCGACATGGACAAGGCGATGCCGGTGCTGGAGCGCATGGCGAAGATCGGCCTGACGCTCTGCGTGCATGGCGAGGTGACGACGCCGGAGGTCGATATCTTCGACCGCGAGGCCGTGTTCATCGAGACGGTGCTGGACCCGCTGCGCAAGCGCCTGCCGGACCTGCGCGTCACCATGGAGCATGTGACGACGAAGAACGGCATCGACTACATCAAATCCGCCAAGGACAATCTCGCCGGCTCGATCACCACCCATCATCTGATCATCAACCGCAACGCCATCCTCGTCGGCGGCATCAAGCCGCACTATTACTGCCTGCCCGTCGCCAAGCGCGAGGAACACCGGCTGGCGCTGCGTGCTGCCGCCACGTCCGGCGACAAGCGCTTCTTCCTCGGCACGGATTCCGCGCCGCATGTCGATCCGCTGAAGGAATGCGCCTGCGGTTGCGCCGGCATCTATACCTCGATCAACACGATGAGCTGCCTTGCCCATGTCTTCGAGGAGGACGGTGCGCTCGACAGGCTCGAAGCCTTCGCCTCGCTGAACGGCCCGGCCTGGTACGGCCTGCCGGCCAACGAGGAGACGATCCGCCTCGTCAAGCGGGCGCAGGCCGTGTCCTTCCCAGCCAAGATCGAGACGGGCGCGGGGCCGGTCACGGTGTTCGACCCGATGTTCCCGCTGCATTGGGACGTCGCCTAGACGCTTCAGTCCTTCCCGCCGAGACGGCATCGCTTCGATGCCGGTTAGCGCGGAAAAACAAGAGCCGGAATGGAGCATGTCTGGTTCAATCTGAACCTGACAAACTCTAGATGAAGGGTCGCGGCCCGCGCTGCAGCCCTTCCCATCCCGCCAGCGCCTGAAGCGCGTCCGCGTCGAGGATTTCGCAGCCGCGCTCCTGCCAGCGCAGCAGCTTGCGGTCCGCGAGCTTGCGCAGCGTCTTGTTCGTGTGGACGAGCGAGAGGCCGAGCGTGTCGGCCACATGCTGCTGGGTGATGGGAATCGTGCGCCGTCCGCCGTTGAGGCCCGAGGCATGGGCGCGCTGGTGGAGGAAGGACACGAGATAGGCGGTGCGCTCCAGCGCCGTCCGCCGGCCGAGGCTCAGGAGGTGCTCGTCGAGGATGCGTTCCTCATGGGCGGCGATCCAGGTCAGATCGTAGGCGAGCGAGGCATGACGCTCGAACAGCCGGTCCAGTTTCGCGCGCTCGAAGACGCAGAGCGTCACGGGCGTCAGCGCCTCCACGGAATGGTCCATCTCGCCCATCAGGCTGCCTTGCAGGCCGATGAGATCGCCCGGCAGGCCGTAGTTCATGATCTGCCGGCGCCCGTCCGTCAGTAGCTTGTAGCGGAAGGTCCAGCCGGACAGAACGGTGAAGAGATGGGCGCTGTGCATGCCCTCGACGAGGATCGTCGCGCCGCGCTCGACCGTCAGTTCGCCGCTCTTGAACTGTGCGACGAATTCGAGTTCCTTCGGAGAAAAATCCCGAAAGGCGGGCAGGGCGCGCAGGGGACATAGCTGGCAGGGCGTACGCCATTTCGGTTGCAGGCTGACCGCCGCGCCTTGGTCCATCACGCCCATTCCCCTCGTTCTCCTGCCGCCCCGCGGTTGGCCTCAGAACGCCGGACACCTTGAGTTGTTCCACACCGGCCTATGTCTTTTTTAAATGACACCCTTGGCCCCCCGGCCCACAGTCCGCCTCCCGAACCGCCCGATTCCCGCGGTTCCACATGGACGAGGAGTGCGGCGCCATGGACCATTTTCTTCCGCACATCGTGATTGCCGAGCGCGAATTCCTGATCGCGCTCGATGCGGAGTATCTGATCAAGGCGGCGCTGGATTGCCGCATCACGCTGTTGCGGCCGGAGCAGCTCGACCAATGGGACGATGCGGCGCTGGCGCAGATCGATCTCTGTCTGCTCGACGTGCCGCTGGAGGCGCGGCGCATCATGCCGCGCATCGAACGACTGATGGCGGCGGGCGTACCGCTGGTCTTCACGACCATCACGGACAGCCACCCCGACGGCATCGCCGGCTTCCCAGGCATTTCGGTCGCCCGCAAACCCTTCGACGGCGAGGCGCTGGCCGGGCTGGTGCGCGGGCGGCTGCGGCAGAAACCGCAGCCGCCCGCAGAGGAAACTCAGAACTGACGGCCGAGCTTGGCGTCGACGGAGTGGCTGTTGGCGCCGCGCACCGCGAAGAAGAACAGGATCAGCGTCCAGAGGATCGACTTTTCAGCCCCCATCAGACCTTCGCCGGCGACGATGCCGTGGAAATAGACGGTGACGGCGAGCACGATCATGCCGGCAAAGGCGGCCGGCCGCGTGAAGAGGCCGATGGCGATGAGGATGCCGCCGAAGAATTCCGTGGCTGAAAGCAGCGGCGACCAGAAGGTGCCCGGATAGAAGCCGAGGCTTTCCACCATGCCGCTTGCGCCGAAGGGATCGAGGATCTTGCCATAGCCGTGCGTTGCGAGCAGGCCGCCGGCGGCAAGGCGCAGGAGCGTTTCCGCGCCCTCATGGAGGGTCGAATAGAGGCCGCCAAGGGCGGGAAGAATCAGGCGGGGCTTCGGGCTGGCAAGCTCGGTCATGGGGAGGCTCCTGTCGGAAGGTTGTGGGCGCATTCCTCTCCGACAGGAAGTCGGCTGCGACAAGATGTCCGCCGACAAAACTTGATAAATTGAGTTGACATTTCCGTGAGGCGAACGCGATCCGCCGGGTGCCAAGACGCTTCCGCCAATGTATGCTGGGGGACCGAAAGAGGAGGTCGCCATGTCCGCAGAAAAGCCCCGCGTTTCCATTCTCTACTGCACCCAGTGCAATTGGCTGCTGCGGGCCGGCTGGATGGCGCAGGAGCTTCTGTCGACCTTTTCCGATGCCCTGGGCGAAGTCGCCCTCATTCCCGGCACGGGCGGCAATTTCGAGATCCGCGTCGGCGAGGCGCTCGTCTGGGAGCGCAAGCGCGATGGCGGCTTTCCGGGGCCGAAGGAACTGAAACAGCGGGTGCGCGACATCATCGAGCCCGGCCGCGATCTCGGCCATACGGATCGGACCGATCACAACAACGGTTGAAACGAAAACGGCGGGCCGAAGCCCGCCGTCCGTTCCGTCCTGCCTGTCGCGCTTAGCGATAGGGCGAGTAGCAGACGCGATAGACGCCGCCGCCCGCATGGTAGCGGTTGGTATAGGGATCGTAGGTGCGGTAGCGGTTCATGCACCAGCGCACATGCGCGTTACGCCCGCCGCCATAGTAGCGGGGCTGCTCATAGCGCGGGCGATAGTAGCGGCGCTCATAGCCGTAATACGGGCGATGATGGCGGCGATAATAGCGCGGACGCTCGCAGCCATAGCCGACGCAGAATTCCACCTGCGCCTTCTGCACGTCGCTTTTCGTCTGTACGTTCATATCCGGCACGGCGAGCGGGACGGCCTGGGCCGCGCCCATGGGCGCGATTGCGGAGGCAATGCCCATCGCACAACCGAAAACGAGATTCCGAATCTTCGACATGTGATCCTCACTGTTCTCGCGGGATGTTTCCCGCTTTTCGGGATATTTCCCTGTCACGTCCCTGCTTTGCATTACGTTCACGTATTTTGTTTTATTCATGATCGAGACCGTGTTTGAACGGGATGTATCGCAGGATTTTCAATCCGCAAGGGGCGTGAGGACAGCATGAGCCTGAAATTCGGAACCAGCGGCCTCAGGGGTCTTTCCGTGGATCTGGAAGGGCCGGCAAGCGCGCTCTATGCCACCGCCTTCGCCCGCCATCTTCTCGCCGCCGGCCTTTCCAGGCCGGGAGACGAGATCCTGATCGGCCGCGACTTCCGCGCGTCCAGTCCGGCAATTTCCGCCATCGCCGTCGCCGCCCTGCGCAGGGCCGGCCTTGAGCCGCGCGATTGCGGTGAATTGCCGACCCCGGCGCTGGCCCTGCTCGGCCTTGCCCGCAAGGTCGCCTGCCTGATGGTGACGGGCTCGCACATCCCCGCCGACCGCAACGGCATCAAGTTCTACCGGCCCGACGGCGAGATCGACAAGGCGGACGAGGCCGCGATCACCGCCGCCGCCGAAGCGCTCCGCACCGAGGGCGCCGTCTTCGATGCCGCGCAGGAAGCGGCCGAGGACCTGCACGATGCCGCCATGGCGCTCTACGGTCACCGCAACCGCACGCTCCTGCCGGAACGCAGCCTGGCGGGCCTCAGGGTCGGGGTCTATCAGCACTCCACCGTGGCGCGCGATCTCTTCGTCTCGGTGCTCGCCCATTACGGTGCCGACGTCGTCGCGCTCGGCCGCTCGCAAACCTTCATCCCGGTCGATACCGAGGCCGTCTCGCCCGAAACCGTCGCGCTTCTCAGGGGCTGGGCCGTCGAGCACGGCCTTCATGCCATCATTTCCGCCGACGGCGATGGCGACCGGCCGCTGATCGCCGACGAAACAGGCACGCCGATCCGTGGCGACCTCATCGGCCTCATCGCCAGCCGCTTCCTTGGCGCGACGGCGGTCGCAACGCCCGTCACTTCCAATTCCGGCATCGAGACCGCCGTCGCGGGCGCGGTGCTGCGCACCAGGGTCGGCTCGCCCTTCGTGATCGCGGCGATGAACGAGGCCGTGGCCGCGGGCGAGACGGGCGTCGCCGGCTTCGAGGCCAATGGCGGCACGCTGACGGCGACGACCTTCACGGTGAACGGCCATGCGCTCGCCCCGCTGCCGACCCGCGACAGCCTGATGCCCGTCCTCGCCGTCCTCGCCCTGCGGGCGGCCGAAGACAGGCCGCTCTCCGAAATCGCCGCGCGATTCGCCCTGCCCGCCGCGGCAAGCGACCGGCTGGAGAACTTTCCCGTCGAGACGAGCGCCGCGCTGATGGCCGAGCTGCGTTCCGGCGCCGGCGCGCTTTCCGCTTTCCTCGCGCCCATCGGCGTGCCGCAGAAGATGAGCGACATCGATGGCCTGCGCGTGACGCTGGAAAACGGCGCCGTCATCCATTTCCGTCCCTCGGGCAATGCGCCGGAAATGCGCTGCTACGTGGAAGCCGCCGACGAGGCCGCCGCCGCGCAGCTTCTGGCCGCGGGCCTCCAGCGCATCCGCGATTGGGCAATGAGCCGCTAGCGGCTCGTCGGTGAAAGTTTTCGCCAAGCTGTTGCGAAAACTTCAAAAAGCCTGTTGACACCGGAGGGCGGTCCTTCTACATCGCTCTCCGTCGCCCAGATGGCGGAATTGGTAGACGCGCAGGTTTCAGGTACCTGTGCCGCGAGGCGTGGAGGTTCGAGTCCTCTTCTGGGCACCAAGTTTCCGTATGGCTGTCTTAACAGCCAAGAAAGCCCGGTTTTCCGGGCTTTTTCTTTGCGCGCTTTCCGTCAGGCGCTGCTGGAGGCCGGGCCGAACGCAGGCAGGCGGGCATTGCGGCTCCACAGCCGCCCCGGCTCCTCGATATAGCGAAAGGTCAGCACGGCAAGGGCGACGGTCGCCAGAAGCATGAAGACCTGCAACGCATCGCCAAACCAGAGCGAACCGTCGATGGACAACAGGCGCGGCGTCTTGCCGTCGACGACCGGCAGATCCATGAAGAAGGAGAAGCCCGTCGTTTTCTACAGCATCATGGCGAGCGCCCGGGCGACGGCGCGCACGAGCGCGTGCACCATGTAGATCGAATAGGATAGCGCGCCGATCACCAGCATCGGCCGGACTTTCAATGCGTCGCTGACACGCCCCTTCTCGCGCGCGAAGAGCAGGACCATGCCGGTGAACAGCACGGGCGTCGCCACCGCAGCGGTGCTGTGCCCGTCGAGCGCGGCAAGGCACAGGCAGAGCAGGACGACAGCCGCGCCCTCGATCAGCGTATCGGTGCGGCGGCCGAGGGGTTTGTCGAGAACGGCGAACAGCGCGCGCAGGCGGAAGCTCACGACGCCGAGCGCGAAACCGTAGAGACAGCGAACGAGGCCGTAGTCGTAGGTCGAATCCATCCTGTTCGGGCTGAGCAGCACCAGCGCGACGGCGCCGACGACCGCGATCACGAGCCAGGGCAGCATCCTCGATCCGAGCCAAAGCGTGATCAGGGTAAAGACGACATAGGCGCCGAACTCGGCGCTGATGCTCCAGCTTGGAAAATTCAGCCACAGGGCGGAATTGATGCCCGTGCCTTGAAGCAAGAGCGCATTCGTCACGAGGGCGTGCAGAATCTCCGGGCTTGCCCCGTCCTTGGCGATATCGATGGGGACGAACAGCAGCATGGTGACGAGGTGAAGGGGATAGATGCGTCCGAGTCGCAGGAACAGGAACCGGCCGGGGCCGAAACCCTGCATCAGACGCGCCTGATAGTTCGCGGCGATCACGAAGCCGCTGAGCACGAAGAAGAAGTCCACGAAGAGGTAGGCGTTGCGAACGATCCCCGCCGACTGAATGTGGCTGAAGACGTTGAAATGAAACAGAGCGACCATGCAGGCGCAAAGACCGCGCCAGCTATCGAGGGCCTCGTATCGGCGAGCGTGCATCGGTTTCCCCCATCGTGCGTCTTGGGAAACATACTCCAGAAGATTGCGTAGCGATGGAGAAAATAAACTTAAGGTTACTTTTCGAAGGGCTGCAAGTCGGCCGGGCCGCCTCTTCTTCCGGTCGATCTTGCCGCTGGTGCGCGGCCTCTTTCCGCACCTCCCAGGCAAAACAGAATCTTCCCGATGCACCCTTGCGTGCTGGGCGGGATAGGCACATAAGCCTCCGGAATAATCATTTGCCTTTTTTTGATCAGGATCATCGTGGCCCCGTCTCAACATGATGCCCATAAATCGGGCATTCTGTCCAAATTCCGGCTGTTCACTCCCATTCTCGCCGGCGCCACGCTCAAGGAACGCCTGATCGGCTGCCTCGGGGCCCTGATCGGCATTTGCCTCACCGGCTTCGTCTGCGGCCTCGTCATGGGCAACGACCCGCATCTCCCGCTGATCGTCGCGCCCATCGGCGCCTCCGCGGTCCTGCTCTTCGCCGTTCCCGCCAGTCCGCTCGCCCAGCCCTGGTCCATCGTCGGCGGCAACACGATCTCCGCCCTCGTCGGCGTGACGGTCACGACCTTCGTCACCGATCCGGCGCTCGCCATCGGGCTTGCGGTCGCGCTGGCCATTCTCGCCATGTCCCTGACCCGTTCGCTGCATCCGCCGGGAGGCGCGGCGGCGCTCACCGCCGTCATCGGCGGGGCGGCGGTCGCGCGCGCCGGTTTCTGGTTCCCCTTCGTGCCGGTCGCGATCAATTCGCTGCTGCTCGTCGGCGTCGGTATCCTCTTCCACAAGCTTTCCGGCCGGCAATATCCGCATCGCCAGGCCGTTGCGCCCGTCAACACGCACAAGACGGCCGATCCGCCGGCGGCCTTCCGTGTCGGCTTCAACACGGACGACATCGACGCGGCCGTCGCGAACCTCAACGAAACGCTCGACATCAGCCGCGCCGACCTCGACGCGCTGCTGCGCCAGGTCGAACTGCAGGCGCTGCTGCGCCAGCGCGGCGACCTGACCTGCGCCGACATCATGTCGCGCGACGTGGTGACGGTGCCGCTGGACGCGACCGCCGACATGGCGCGCACGCAGCTGCTCGACCACGACATCCGCACGCTGCCGGTGCTCGACGGCGAGGGGCGGCTCGCCGGAACGGTGGGCCTGCGCGAACTGGCCGCGATGACGCCCGCCGCACATCTGCCGATCTCCGAAGCGGCGACGGCAAACCCCTCCGACCCGGCGATCGGCCTTCTGCCGCGCCTGACGGACGGCACGATCCATGCGGTGGTGGTGATCGACGAGGCGCGTCGCGTCGTCGGCATCATCTCCCAGACCGATCTTCTGGCCACGCTTGCCAAAAGCCTCTCCCAGACCGGCTTGCCCGCCGGCCTGATGAGCGGCCACGGGCAGGGTATCTGACGATGCCCGGACGATGTCACGAGGGCCGGCCGGCGCCAGACCGGCGGCCCGATTATCAGGAACCATAGTATCGAGACGAAAGGAGTGTCGCCATGGCGACTGTCGACGAGAAGCTTGAACCGATCCTTGCCCAGGTGTTGCAGCGCAACCCGGCGGAACCGGAATTCCACCAGGCGGCCCGAGAGGTGCTGGAAAGCCTCGGCCTCGTCGTCTCGAAACATCCCGGCTATCTGACGGATGCGCTGATCGAGCGCATCTGCGAACCGGAGCGCCAGATCATCTTCCGCGTGCCGTGGGTCGACGACAAGGGTCAGGTGCAGATCAACCGCGGTTTCCGCGTGCAGTTCAATTCGGCCCTCGGTCCGTACAAGGGGGGCCTGCGCTTCCACCCCTCCGTCAATCTCGGCATCATCAAGTTCCTCGGCTTCGAGCAGATCTTCAAGAACGCGCTGACCGGCCTGCCGATCGGCGGCGGCAAGGGCGGTTCGGACTTCGATCCGAAGGGCCGTTCCGAGGGCGAGATCATGCGCTTCTGCCAGTCCTTCATGACGGAACTCTACCGTCATCTCGGCGAGCACACGGACGTGCCGGCCGGTGACATTGGCGTCAGCGGCCGCGAGATCGGTTGGATGTTCGGCCAGTACAAGCGCCTGACCAACCGCTTCGAGGCCGGCGTCTTCACCGGCAAGGGCCTCAGCTACGGCGGCTCGCTGGTGCGCAAGGAAGCGACCGGCTACGGCGCGGTCTATTTCACGCGCGCCATGCTGGAGAGCAAGGGCACGGGCTTCGAGGGCAAGAAGGTCACGGTTTCCGGTTCCGGCAACGTGGCGATCTACGCCATGGAACAGGCAATCAAATACGGCGCCAAGGTCGTCGCCTGCTCCGACAGCAGCGGCTACATCCTCGACGAGGACGGCATCGATCTCGATCTCGTCAAGGAGATCAAGGAAGTGCGCCGCGAGCGCATGTCGGAATATGCCAGGGGGAAGAAGGGCGCGCACTTCATCCCTTCGGGCAAGGGCTCGATCTGGGACGTTCCCTGCGATGTCGCGCTGCCCTGCGCCACGCAGAACGAACTGACCGGCAAGGACGCCAAGACGCTGATCAGGAATGGCGTCATCGCCGTCGCCGAGGGCGCCAACATGCCCTCGACGCCGGAAGCCGTCCGCGCCTTCCAGGAGGGCGGCGTGCTCTTCGGCCCCGGCAAGGCGGCCAATGCCGGCGGTGTCGCCACCTCCGCGCTGGAAATGCAGCAGAACGCCAGCCGCGACAGCTGGAGCTTCGAGACGGCGCGCGAACGCCTCGGCCAGATCATGCAGGGCATCCACGACCGCTGCGCCGAAACGGCCGAGGAATATGGCGCCAAGGGCAACTACGTGCTCGGCGCCAACATTGCCGGCTTCATCCGCGTGGCCGAGGCCATGCGCGCGCAGGGCGTGATCTGATCCACCGATCCGCTCAGGCGGCGGACGGCCCCGGACCCTGTCCGGGGCCGTTTTCGTTGGCGGGGGCAAAGGCGCGCTCTTCGAGCCCGCCGGCGATCAGGCGGAAGGACGGGCGCACCGGGTCTTCGCCGACCTTTCCGGCCGCCGGCCGGAAGAGCACCTTTTCCAGCACGATCCAGTCGCGCCGCCCCTCCGGGCGGTCGAAGCCGATGGCCTCGCCCTCGCGAAGACCGAGAAGCGCGAGACCATAGAAGGTGGTGATCGGCAGGAAGGCGCTGCCGGGCACATAGGTGCCGGGCAGGCAGAGCGTGCGGGCATCGGTGAGCCCGCTTGCGCAGCGGAAGGCGACGCGCGTGTCGATCGCCGCAAGGCCGGCCGGGGCCGGCGCATCCGCCGGCATGCGGGCGAGCGCGCGCTTGCGCGTCAGGAGCGCCAGCCATTCCTCCGTCAGCGGCGGCCAGTCGGCAAACATCTTGTCCAGCACGTAGCCGTCGCGTGCCGTGAGCAGTCCGGTTTCCCGTTCCATCGTCAATCTCCATCCTTCCCACCGTCCGGCGGGCGTCCTCGGGTCGTGGCGGAAAAGCCCCCCTGACCGCACGCGCGGCGCAGGGGGTCAGGATCCTGCGACGAGGCAGCCTCCGATGCGCCCGGACGGGGAGCCGGACAGGGAGAAGGACAGGAATTTCATCGACGGGAACCTCAGGAGGCGCGGGCGGCGTCCGGCGCGGCATCCTGCACCGCGATGACGCTGAGACGGCGCACCCGGCCGTCGCGCGCGGCCCATTCTATGGACTGGCCGGCGGAAAGACCGATCAGCGCCGCGCCGACCGGCGTCAGCACGGAAATGCGCTGGCGGGAGATATCGGCGTCCTTGGGGAAGACGAGTTCGGCGGTCTGCGGCGGCTCGTCGTCGATCTGGAATTCGGCAATGGAACCGATGCGCATGACACCCGGCGCCATGCGCGCATCGTCGACCACCTTGGCGCGATCGAGTTCGACGGCGAGCTGTTCGGCGGCGTGCGGATCGCGCTCGGCCAGCATGTCGGCGAGGTTGGAAAGGCGCGCGTGTTCGGAACGGGCGATGGTGATGGTGGGCAGGCGGCCCTTGGTCTTGATGGCGGTCATGGAAACCTCGCACGGGTTCTTACGGCCCCGAGGGCGCGCAGAAATCGGAAAACTTGGGAAAGGATGTCGCGCAATTCCGGCGCGGTTCTCGAAAAATGACGGAACCGCTATCGCCCCACGGCCGGGGCGCGACGCGACCAAGCCGAGGGGCTAGTGTCCTGCGAGAGGAAACAACCGTTTCAGAAATCGGGCAAAGTCGTGCGTCGTCATCATGCGCCTATGATGGGGGGAGGGGGCGGGGAAAGTCAAGCAGCCCCGTCGGGGGCGCGGCCGAACGCCGCCCCTGCGACGGACTGCCGGTTTGACAGACGCCAGATGCGGGCAGATAGCTCGCATGTCCCTTACAAGCGGAGCCCTGTCATGATCGAAGATCTTTTCGTCCGCAACAAGGCTTGGTCCGCCGAGCGCAAGGCGGAGAAGGCGGACTATTTCGAGCGCCTGTCGACGCTGCAGCAGCCGGACTATCTCTGGATCGGCTGTTCCGACAGCCGCGTGCCGGCCAATGTGATCGCCGGGCTGGAACCGGGCGAGGTCTTCGTGCACCGCAATGTCGCCAACCTCATCCACCCGGCCGACCTCAACATGCTCTCGGTGGTCGAATATGCCGTGCACCAGCTTGGCGTGAAGCACATCATCATCTGCGGCCACTATGGTTGCGGCGGCATCCGCGCGGCCGTCAGTGGCGAACGCTTCGGGTTGATCGACCATTGGCTGCAGCCCGTGCGCGACGTGGCGGACCGGCAGTTTTCGTGCCGCGAATGCTGGAGCGATACCGACCTCGACCGGCTCTGCGAGGCCTCCGTCGCCGCACAGGTCGAGCGCCTTGCCCGTACGCCGACCCTGCAGGCCGCCTGGCAGGCCGGCAAGGACGTCGCCATTCACGGCTGGGTCTACGGCTTGCAGGACGGGCTGCTTTCTGATCTCAAATGCACGGTGAGGGGTGTCAGGGGAGGCTAGGCCATGTCCGTGCACATCAAGCGCGTCTATGACGCGCCGGAGGAGAACGACGGCGCGCGCATCCTTGTCGACCGGCTCTGGCCGCGGGGCATCTCCAGGGAAAAGGCCGCCTTCGACGAATGGGCGAAGGATGTTGCGCCCAGCACCGAGCTGCGCCAGTGGTTCGATCACCGGCCGGAGCACTGGGCGGAATTCAAGGATCGCTACCGCGCGGAGCTAGAGGGCAATCCCGCGGTGGAGGACCTTCGCGCCCGCGCCAAGGCCGGCCCGGTGACGCTGCTCTACGGCTCGCGCAACCGCGACTTCAACCATGCGGCCGTGCTGGCCGATGTGCTCGCGGACACGTGACCACGGCCGTCTTGCCCTCCGCTTTGACTGCAAAATTCTTGCACCGTGGCGGCAATAGAATTCATTTGTCAGGAATGAGCATCCCCGCCATTTTCCTCGCGTAACATGAGGAGCAGCATCGATGTCCGAGCGAACGGCGAACGAAGTTCAACCGGAAACCGTTGCTGCGGCGCATGGCGTGGCGAGCGATACCGCCTTTGGCGCGATCGCGCCGCCGCTCTACCTTTCCAGCACCTATGAATTCGCCGATTTCGATACGCCGAGGGCCTACGATTACGGCCGCGTCGGCAATCCGACGCGCGACCTGCTCGGCGAGGCGATCGCCCGGCTGGAAGGCGGCGCCGGCGCGGTGCTGACGCCGAGCGGCATGGCCGCTGTGGACCTTCTCGTCAGCCGGCTTGCCGTCGGCAGCGTGGTTCTGGCGCCGCACGATTGCTACGGCGGCACGATGCGGCTCCTGAAGGCGCGCGCCGATCTCGGCCAGATCAAGCTGCGGCTGGTGGACCAGTCGGATATCGAGGCCTTCAAGGCGCGGCTCTGGGATCATCCGGCGCTGGTGATGATCGAGACGCCGAGCAATCCCCTGATGCGGGTGGTGGATATCGCCGTCCTCTCGGCCCTTGCGAAGGCGACGGGCGCGAAGGTCGCCGTCGACAACACCTTCCTGTCGCCGGCCTTGCAGAAGCCGTTGTCGCTGGGGGCGGATTATGTGCTGCATTCGACCACCAAGTTCCTCAACGGCCATTCGGACGTCATTGCCGGCGCGGTGATCGCTGCCGATGCGCAGGAGGACCGGGCGCTGAAGCGCTGGGCCAACGTGACCGGCGCCATCGCCGCGCCCTTCGATTCCTGGCTGACGCTCCGGGGCCTGCGCACCCTCTTTGCCCGCATGGCCGGGCAGGAGCGCAATGCGCGGGCGGTCGCGGAGCGGCTTGCCGCCCACCCCGCCGTCGCCCGCGTGCACTATCCCGGCCTTGCCGACCATCCGGACCACGCGCTTGCCGCAAGACAGCAGCGGGGATTCGGTGCCATGATGAGTTTCGAGCTTGCGGGCGGCGTGCCGGCGGTGCGGCGCTTCGTGCGGGCGGTGCGCATCTTCACGCTGGCCGAATCGCTTGGTGGTGTCGAAAGTCTGGTGGCGCATCCGGCGACGATGACCCATGTCGACATGGGCGCCGATGCCCGTGCGCGCGCCGGCATCGGCGACGGCTTGCTGCGGCTTTCCGTGGGGCTCGAACATGTCGACGATCTCGTGGCCGGGCTGGAAACGGGCCTTTCGGCCTGCTGAAGCCCATGGGGGAGGGACGTGATGGCCGATGACGATACCCCTGCCACCTTCGCCTCGCCGGCCTGCTTCCTGCACGAGGTCGACCCCGCCTATTCCGGGCTCCCCGGCCCGCTCGACCTGCAGGCCTGGACGGATGTGAACCGCTGGCGCAAGGCCGAGCGGGAACGGCTTATCGCCGCGCGCCTTGCCGGGCCGGCAGAGACGCGCGCCGCCGAAAGCGAGGCCATCGCGGCGGGCGTGCTGGCCGAGATCGGCGATGTCGCGGGGCGTATCGTCAGCGCCTATTGGCCGTTTCGCGGCGAGCCGGACCTGCGTCCCTTTCTGGAGGCGGTCGTCGCGCGCGGCGGGCAGACCGCCCTGCCGGTCGTGGTGGAGAAGGGCCGTCCGCTGGAATTCCATCTCTGGCAGGCCGGCGAGGCGCTGGGGCGTGGCGTCTGGAACATTCCGGTGCCGGCGGCGCACAGGCCCTGTCTGCCCGATATCGTGATCGCGCCGGTCGTCGGCTTCGATCCCGCCTGTTACCGGCTCGGCTATGGCGGCGGCTTCTTCGACCGGACGCTGGCGGCGCTGCCGGCAAGGCCGCGCGTCATCGGCGTGGGCTCCAGCGCGGCGAGGACCGCAACCATCTATCCGCAGATGCACGATATCCCGATGGACCTGATCGTGACGGAGACCGGTGTGGTGCGGCCTCAGGACGTCTCGACCGTGCGGGCGTTGACGTAGAGCGCCCGGCCGGCGAACCAGCCGTTGACCGCCGCGCCGAGCCCGAGCAGCACGATGAGCACGGCGCTCCAGGCAAAGCTGCCGGTCCAGCCGCGGATGAGGCCGACGACGAGCGGGCCGACGGCGGCAAGCAGGTAGCCGACGCATTGCGCCATGCCGGACAGATGCGCCGCGACATGCGGGTCGCGCGTGCGCAGCACGATGACGGTCATCGCCACCGCGATCAGCCCGCCCTGGCCGATGCCCTGCAGCACGGCCCAGAACCAGACCGACCACAGCGGCGCGAAGAGCAGGCCGAGCAGCGCCACGACGGCAAAGGCGCAAAGCGTGACGTTGATCAGCCGCTGGTCCTTGCCGCGCACCGCAAGATGCGGCGCGACAAGGCAGGAGCCGGCCTGCACCATGACCGAGACGGAAACGATGGCCCCGGCCGTAACGCCGTCGAGGCCGCGTTCGCGCAGGATCGGCACCAGCCAGCCGAAGACGCAATAGGCGAGGGCCGATTGCAGGCCCATGAAGAAGGTGACGTGCCAGGCGAGACGGTCGCGCAAGAGGCCTTCCACGCGAAAGCCGGTGCGCTTCGCCTGCCGGCGCGTCGCCAGGACCTGCGGCAGCCAGAGGAAGCCGACGACGAGCGCGGGCAGCGCCCAGGCGGCGAGCGCGCCGTTCAGCGAGCCACCGAGGGCGTGTTCCAGCGGCAGCGTCAGGCCGGCGGCGCTGGCGGCGCCCGCGCAGAGCGCCATGGTGTACCAGCCGGTCATCAGCGCCGCCTTGTCGGGGAAATCGCGCTTGACGAGGCCGGGCAGCAGCACATTGCCGACCGCGATGCAGGCGCCGGCGAGCGCCGTGCCGAGAAAGAGCAGCGGAATGGAGGAGAGGCCGCGCAGGGCGGTGCCGAGCGCCAGCAGAAAGACGACGGCAAGCAGCGTGCGCTCGGTGCCGATGCGCTGGGCAAGGCGCGGGGCGAGCGGAGAGAACAGGCCGAGGCAGACGACCGGCAGCGTCGTCAGGAGGCTTGCGCCCGTGGGCGAAAGGCCGAGCACGTCGCGGATTTCCGGCAGCAGCGCCGAGGCGCTGGAAAAGACCACGCGCAGATTGAAGGCGATGAGCACGAGGCTGGCGCCGAGCAGGAAGCGCGCGAGCGGTGTCGGCGGCCGGTGCGGCTCGGGCGCGGGCACGCTGTCGGCTTCGGCGTCGATGAGGTCGATGGCGCCGGGATCGGTGTCGGCAGGATGGGTCATGACAGGAGCAGCCGGTCGAGAGCGGAAAGGACCGGCGCCATGAAGCGACGCACGGCGGCATCGGCGGCATCGGGGTCGCCGCTTTCGATGGCGTCGACGATGGCGGCATGGGCGGCCATGTCGGGTTCCGGCAGGTCCGCGCCAAGGCTCGCCTCGATGGTCTCGGCGATCAGCGTGGAGAAGAAATCGTACATGCCGATGAGCACGGCATTCCGCGAGGCGGCGATGACCGCCTGGTGGAAGGCGAGGTCGCGGGCGATGAAATCCGCCTTGTCGCCGCCGGCATAATTGCCGCGCGCGGCCAGCAGCGCGCGCAGGGTGTGGATATCTTCCGGTCTGTGGCGCAACGCGGCAAGCCGCGCCGCCTCGACATCAAGCGCCAGGCGCGCCTCGAACTGGTCGCGCAAGCCGGCGCGGCGGGCCATGGTGAGCGGGCGCGCGGTATCGGCCGCCGAGCGCACATAGGTGCCGGAGCCCTGCCGCGTTTCGAGATAGCCCTGCGAGACCAATACGCGCACCGCTTCGCGCACCGTACCGCGACTGACGGAGAGCATGGCGGACAGCGTCGCCTCGTTCGGCAGCTTTTCGCCGATCGCCCAGCGGCGGTTCTGGATTTCGCTGCGGATCGCCTCGACGGCCGTGTCGGCGAGATTTGTCTTGTTGAGGGGATACATGGATCTATAGTCACAAAGTCATCGGATGACTTTGTGACTATGCCTCTTTGCCGAAGACGTCAAACGAAATCGGCCGGCGTATTTGCACCGGCCGAACGTTCAGGGCGTGTCGAATTGCTTAGCCGGCTTTGATGGGCGCGGTGCGCGCGGTGAGCCATGCCGCGGCTTCGCCATCGAGCTGGCCGTCCATCGCGGCCGCGACCTCGGCATGATAGGCGTCGAGCCAGCGGCACTCGGCCTTGGTCAACGCGCCGAGATCGGCAAGGCGAAGGTCGATCGGGATGAGGGTCAGGGTGCGGAAACGGAGGAAGCCGTCGGGCTCGGCCACCACTTCCACCTGGTTCTCGATGCGGATGCCGTATTCGCCGGCCTTGTAGTAGCCGGGTTCGATGGTCGTCACCATGCCGGGCGTCAGCACGATCTCGTTGATGCGCCGGTCGAAGCGCTGCGGTTGCTCGTGCACCGAAAGGAAATGGCCAACGCCGTGACCGGTGCCGTGGTCGTAGTCGAGGCCGAGCTCCCAAAGCGGACGGCGGGCGAAGGCATCGAGATGGTGACCGCAGGTGCCGGGGGGGAACTTCAGCGCCATCATGGAGATGAAGCCCTTCAGCACGGCGGTATAGCGCTGGCGGATCTCGTCACTGACGGGGGCAAGGGCAGTGGTGCGCGTGGCATCCGTCGTGCCGGAAACATACTGCCCGCCCGAATCGAGCAGATAGACGCCCTTCCCGGTGATCGGCGCATTGCTCGCGGCGCTGGCCGCATAGTGACACATGGCGGCATGGCCGGCCGAAGCGGAGATCGTGCGGAAGCTCGGTTCGACGAAGTCCTCCGCCATCTGCCGGAAGGCGAGAATGCGCTCTTCCGCTTCCAGTTCGGTTATCGGCCTGCCGTTCGCGGCGCGGGCCGCGCCGTGTTCTTCCAGCCAGGCGAAGAAGCGGATCCAGGCCGCACCGTCGAGCCGGTGGCAATCGCGAAAGCCGGCAAGCTCCGCCGGGTTCTTGACCATCTTGGCAAGCGTGACGGGGCTGCGGTTGAGCCGCACCCGGCCACCGGCGATCCGCGCCGCATGGGCGACGGCGGAGGGGGCGAAGGCCGGGTCGAGCAGCAGCGTGCGATCGGGCGCTGCGCTGCGCACCCGCTCCAGCAGGCTTTTCGGCTCCGCCATCGCGACACCGTCCAGCTCGAAATCGGAGAGGTCGTTGGGCAGCTTGCGGTGATCGACCAGCCATTCGGCGGTGCCGGCGCGGTCGACGATGAGGAAGCTCTGCGGCATCGGGTTGAAGGCGACGTCGGAGCCGCGCACGTTGAGGAACCAGGCGATGTTGTCCGGCTGCGTCTCGACGAGGAAATCGGCGCCCTCATCGGCGAGCGCGGCGGCGATGCGCCGCTTCTTGTCCGCAACCGTCTCGCCGGAGCGGGCAATGGGGAAGGCGGCGATCTTGCCGAGGGGGCGTTCGGGCTGGTCCGCCCAGATCGTATCGACGAGATCGTCCGTCACCGGCACCCAATGCGCGCCGGCCGCCTTGACGGAGGCACCGCAATCCGCATCCCAGGTGGAGGGCAGCAGCATGGCGTTGAAGCCGACGCGCTCGCCGGAACGCAGGTTCTTGCGCAGCCAGTCCTTCAGCGGCGCGTCGTGGAAATGCTCGATGGCAAAAAGGCCCTGGTCGATCTCCTCGCGCACCTGCACCTGGTAGCGCCCGTCGACGAAGACCGCCGCGCGGTCGCGCATGACGATGGCGACGCCCGCCGAGCCGGTGAAGCCGGTGACATGGGCGAGGCGGTTGTCATGCTCGGCGCAATATTCGCCCTGGTGCTCGTCGAAGCGTGGAACGACATAACCGTCGAGACCCTCTTCGGCGAGCTTGGCGCGAAGGGCGGCGACGGGGGATTTCGGGGTCATGGCAGTGTCCTTGGAATGGCGTAGGGGTCAGGCGTCCGGCAACGCGCCGGCAAAATGGCAGGCCGCCATGCCGGCTCCGGCCGGGCGGAGCACCGGCTTCTCGCGCCGGCAGATGTCGGCGGCGTGCGGGCAGCGCAGATGGAAGGGGCAGCCGGGCGGCACGTTGAGCGGCGAGGGCAATTCGCCCGCAATGGCCGGCTTCTTTCGTCGCTGGCCGGGATCGAGCGACGGCGCGGCGGCAAGCAGCGCACGGGAATAGGGGTGCTCGGGATTGGCGAACAGCGCTTCCGAGGGGCCGATCTCCACGATGGCGCCGAGATAGATGACGGCGACGCGATGCGAGACATGGCGGACGAGCCGGAGATCATGGGCGACGAAGAGCACGGTGAGACCGAGATTGTCCTGCAGCTCCATCAGCAGGTTGACCACCTGCGCCTGGACCGAAACATCGAGGGCGGAAACCAGCTCGTCGGCGACGAGGCAGATCGGCTCCAAGGCGAGCGCCCGGGCGATGCCGATACGCTGGCGCTGGCCGCCGGAAAATTCGTGCGGATACTTGTCCGCCGCTCCGTCCGGCAGGCGCACGAGGTCGAGCAGTTCGTCGACGCGCCGGCCGATATCCGCACCGCTGCGCATGCCGTGCACGGTGATCGCCTCTTCCAGCGTGTCGCGCACCGTCATGCGCGGGTTGAGCGAGGTATAGGGATCCTGAAACATCATCTGGACGCGGCGATTGAAGGCCCGGCGCTTCGCCCCCTTGAGCCCGACGACGCTCTCACCCTCGAAGAGGATATCGCCGGCCGTCGGCCGGTTGAGGCCGGCGATGCAGCGGGCGAGCGTGGACTTGCCGCAGCCCGATTCGCCGACGATGCCGAGAGTCTCGCCGACCATGACGTCGAGCTCCACGCCGTTGAGCGCCGAGACCACCTTCTGCGGCCGCCGCGCCACCGTGTCGGCCAGCGAGCGCGGCTTGGAGAAGCGCATGGAGAGGTCGCGAATGGAGAGGATCGGGGTCATTGCGCGGCCTCGTGGAGGGAGAAAAAGGCCGCAGCTTCGGGGAGCCGGTGGCAGGCTGCAAGCCCCCCACCCGAAAGCGCGGCAAGTTTTGGCCGGATGTCCCGGCATTCGGGTCCCGCGACCGGACAGCGCGCCGTGAAGGCGCAGCCGGAGGGCATGGCGGCCAGCGATGGCGGCGCGCCGGGAATGGAATAGAGCGGCGTGCGCGGCGGCACGTCGCGCGGAATGGAGCGCAGCAGCCCGAGCGTATAGGGATGGCGGGCATGGCCGATCACCGTGGCCGTTTCCCCGGTCTCGCACAGCCGCCCGCCATACATCACCGCGACACGGTCGCAGGTCTCCGCCACCACGGCCATGTCGTGAGTGACGAGGATCATCGCCATGCCGAGCTCCTCGGCGAGCTGCTGGATGAGCCGCAGGATCTGGTCCTGGATCGTCACGTCGAGCGCGGTCGTCGGCTCGTCGGCGAGCAGCAGCCGCGGATTGGAGGCGAGCGCGATGGCGATCATCACGCGCTGGCGCATGCCGCCGGAAAACTCGTGCGGGAAATCGCCGAGCCGGCCGCGCGCGGCGGGAATGCCCACCATGTCGAGCAGTTCCACGGCGCGCGCCTTGCGGGCGCGGGCGTCGAGGTCCGTATGGGCGACGAGGTTTTCCTCGATCTGCAGGCCGACGGTCAGCAGCGGGTTGAGCGAGGACATCGGCTCCTGGAAGATCATTGCGATCTCCCGCCCGCGCACGGCGCGCAGGCCCGCCTCGTCGAGGGCGGCGAGGTCGCGGCCCTTCCAGAGGATATTGCCGTGGACGCGTCCGCGCGGCTGCACGATGCCGAGGATGGAGCGCAGCGTGATGCTCTTGCCCGAGCCGGATTCGCCGACGAGGCCGAGGATTTCGCCTTCCCGAACGGTGAAGGACATATCGTCGACGGCGACGAGGGGGTGGTCGGCCGGGCCGAATTCGGTGCGCAGGCCGCGCACCTCGAGAACGACGGGTCTTTCCATCGCAGTGTCCTTTCGGGCCATCTCAGCGTCCTCTAGGGCGGAGCAGGTCGGCCAGCGCATCGCCGACGAGGCTGAAGCCGAGGCCGGTGAGCACGATGGCTATGCCGGGCATCAGGCTCATCCACCAGGCGGTCATCAGGAAGTTGCGGCCCTCGGCGATCAGTACGCCCCATTCGGCCGCCGGCGGCTGCGCGCCGAGGCCGAGATAGCCGAGCGATGAGCCGAGCAGGATGGCGAGCGCCATGTCGGTCATCCAGTAGACGATGACGGGCGAGATGGCGTTGGGCAGCAGGTGGCGGAAGATGATGCGGCGGTCGGAATAGCCGAGCACGCGGCCGGCGGCGGCGTAGTCGTTGGCCTTCTGCGCCATGATCTCGGCGCGGGTGAGCCGGGCATAATAGACCCAGTTCACCGCCGTGATCGCCACATACATGTTGACGAGGCCGGGGCCGAGCACGGCGACGATGGCGATGACCAGCACGAGGAACGGAAAGGTGATGATGGCATCGACGCAGCGGCCGAAGATCATGTCCGCGATGCCGCCGTAATAGCCGACGAGCGCGCCGACCGTAACGCCGATGATGAGCGCGAAGACCGTCGCGAAGAAGGCCATCTGCATGTCGACCGAATAGGCCCAGATGACGCGCGAGAGCATGTCGCGGCCGAAATTGTCGGTGCCGAAGGGATGGGCAAGGCTCGGCCCCTGCTGGATCGCATTGAGATCGAAGGCGAGCGGGTCGTAAGGCGCCAGGACATGCGGGAAGATCGCCAGCGCCAGCGACAGGACGAGGATGGCGAAGCCGGTGACGAAGGCGGGTTTGCGGAAGGCGCGGCCGAGAAAGGCGCGCAGCCGGGACGGTCTTGCGGCGGAATAGGTGATGGTGCTCATGACTGGCGCAGCCTCGGATCGAGCCAGGACTGCACGACATCCGTCAAGAGGAAGACGACGGAGACGAGCACGGCGAAGGTGAGGGTCAGACCCTGGATGAGCGGATAGTCGCGGGCGAAGATCGCTTCCAGCATCAACCGGCCGACGCCGGGCACGGCGAAGACGGTTTCCGTCACCAGCGTGCCGCTCATCAGGTTGCCGATGGAAAGGCCGAGCAGGGTGACGGTGGAGACCATGGCGTTGCGCAGCACATGCCGGGTCATGATGATGCGGGGAGAAAGACCCTTGGCGCGGGCGAACTGGACATAGTCCGCATCCAGCACCTCGATCAGCGAGGCGCGCAGGTTCCGCAGGATGATCGCCGAGGTGTAGAGCGCGACGCTGAGCGCCGGCAGGATGAGGTGGTAGAGATTGTCGAGGAACGTCTTGCCGTAGCCGCCGACCGGGAAGAGGCGAAGCTGGGCGGCAAGCACGGTCAGCAGCATGAGGCCGATATAGAAGACCGGCATGGAAAGCCCGACCTGGAAGATGCTGCGGATGGCGATGTCGACCGCGCCGTTCGCCCGCGCCGCCGCGAGAAAGGCGAGCGGGCCGGCAAGGCAGATGGCGAGCACGACGGAATAGAGCGCCAGGAAGATCGTCGTCGGCAGGCGGTCGAGGATCACGTCGGCGACCGGCGCCTTCAGCAGGATCGAGCGGCCGAGATCGCCGGTCAGCGTGTTCTTGACGAAGACCGCGAACTGCACGGGCAGCGGCTTGTCGAGACCGAGATTGTGGCGGATCTGCTCGATCTGCGCGTCGGTCGCCTTGGCCTCGGCCATGGCGATGGCCGGATCGCCCGGCAGGAGGCGCACGAGAAGGAAGATGAAGACCATCACCAGCAGGAAGGTGGGAACGATCTGCAGCAGCCGCGCCAGAAGATAGGAAAGCGAAGGCATGGATGAACCTCTTGCCGCCCGCCGGCCTCCGAAGAGGCCCGGCAGGCGGCGGTCAGGCGGTTGTCACTCGGTTACTTGGCGCGCCAGGCCTCGGAAAAGTCGTTCGCGCCGAGCGGGGTCTGCACATAGCCTTCGACCGAGCGCGAGACGGCGGTGGCGAACGGCGTCTCGAAGAGGAAGAGCAACGGGGCTTCCGTGGCGTAGATTTCCTGCATGCGCTTGTATTCTTCGCGGCGCTTGTCCGGATCGACTTCGGAATTCGACTTTTCGAAGAGTTCGTTGAATTCCGCATTGTTCCAGCCGGTGCCCACGGCCTGGCGCTGCTTGTAGTAGCCCAGCCAGCCGGTGACCTGCGCCGGGTCGTTCACATCGTTCGCCCAGCCATAGGTGTGGATGTCGAAGGCGCCGGAGCGGTTCTTCTCGCCGCGCGTCGGGTTGTCGACCTGCTCGACGGAGAGGTTGACGCCGAGCGGCGCCCACATCTGCTGGAGCGCGGTGAAGAGCGTGGCGTCGTCGGCGCTGCCGGCGAGCGTCGTCAGCTTCACCTCGAAGCCGCCGGAAAGGCCGGCTTCGCCCAGCAGTTCCTTGGCCTTGTCAGGATTGTAGGGATAGAGCGGTTCGGGGCCGTAGTGGAGCTGCGTGGCGGCCGACATCAGCGAGGTCATCGGCTTGCCGGTGTCGAAGGTGACGAGCTTGATCAGCACGTCCTTGTTCGTCGCATAGTTCAGCGCCTGGCGCACCTTGGCGTCGGAGAGCGGGTTCTTCGCGCCGTCCGCCTTGGTCTCGCGGGTGTTGATCGGCGCGTAGACGATGCGGGTCGAGGGGAAGAGTTCCATCTTCAGGTTGGCGTCGGCGCTGAGTTCCCCGACGCGGGCGAAGGGAATGAACTCGGCCGCGTCGACTTCGCCGGCCTGCAGCTTCAGGATGCGCGTCGCGTCGTCGGGGATGACGACGAAGTTGACCTCGTCGAGATAGGGCAGCGGCTTGCCGTCCTCGCCGGAGCGCCAGTAGTTCGGGTTGCGGGCGAAGGTCATGCTGGCGCCCTGCACGCGGCTCTTCAGCGTGAAGGGACCCGATGTGACGGGGTTGCCGGCGAAATAGGCCTGCGCCTTTTCCTGGTCCGTCGCGCCGGCCGCCTTTTCGAAGGCCGCCTTCGAGACGATGCCGGTGTTGAAGGTGGCGAGGATCGACAGGATCGTCGGGTCGGGCTGCTTCAGCGAGAGGG
Organism: Shinella sp. G-2; assembly: GCF_050172695.1. Classification (NCBI taxonomy): domain Bacteria; kingdom Pseudomonadati; phylum Pseudomonadota; class Alphaproteobacteria; order Hyphomicrobiales; family Rhizobiaceae; genus Shinella; species Shinella sp. G-2. Next base: position 79,351 of record NZ_JBBEYH010000022.1, read on the forward strand.
TGATCGTGTTGTCTTCTGCCTTCACGCTCTCGACGGAGCCGAGCAGGCCGGCCCAGGGACCGAGATCGGGATTGCGCGCGCGTTCGAGCGAGAAGACGACGTCCTCGCCCGTCAGCGGCGAGCCGTCGGAGAACTTCAGGCCCTCGCGCAGCGTCAGCGTGATGGTCTTGCCATCCGCCGAGACATCATGGCTCTCGGCAAGGCCGGCGACGACGGAGCCGTCGGGGCCGTTGCGCAGCAGGGTTTCGTAGAGCGCGTTGATCAGCCAGAGGTCGGGGTTCCGGTCCGCCCAGACGGGGTCGATGATCGCCGAATCGTCATAGCGGGCGAAGGCCATCGATCCGCCGCGCTCGATGGCGAGTGCGGATGTGGCGGCGGCAAGGCTCAGGGTCGCGCCCATGAGAACGGGCAGAAAACGCTTCATGTCATTCCTCCTCGATTGTCCGGCCGGGCCGGTGCGGCGCACTTTGGATATTGGATCCAATTTTTCCGGACAGGATTGACCCCGAACCGGACTTAAGTGACGACGCTCTTGTTGTTCCCCCTTAAAAATCGGCGGCGGGCGCGATAGGCTCTATGGCTTGCGCAACCGACTTTAGTCAAACTAAAGTCCATCGCGCGGTGCAAGTCAAGCGGAAAGCCATGATGACCCTCGACGACGAAAAGACGCGCGGCACGGATGCCGAAAATCCCGGCAACGACATGCCGGCGCCGGCGGCGCTCGGCCAGATGCTGCGCGAACGGCGCAAGGACATCGGCAAGACGATGAAGCAGGTGGCGCAGGAAGCCGGGCTGACCGAAGGCTTCATCAGCCAGATCGAGCGCGGGCTTTCGACGCCCTCGCTGATCTCGCTCTACAATGTCGCCAATGCGCTCGGCACCAGCGTCGACACGTTCCTCTCCCAGCCGCCGCGCCACGAACATTCCATGGTGTCCCATGCCGGCGAGCGGCCGGGCTACAATGTCGCGACGAAGGACCGGGTCTACGAACTGCTGGAGCGGGGTTTTCCCGGCGCGATGCTGAACGGCTGCATCACGCAGATTCCGGAAGGCTACGTCTCGGAACTGACGAGCCACGAGGGCGAGGACTTCATCTACCTGATCGAGGGAGAAATCCTCTACGAGGTGGACGGCAAGGAATACCGCCTGACGGCCGGCGACACGCTGCACTTTCCCTCGAAACTGCCGCACCGGGCCCGCAATGTCGGCAAGGGCCCGGCGCGTGAACTGTGGGTCGGCACGACCCGGATCATCAAGGAAGACTGACCCGTCCCGGGCCTTACTGCTTGCGCGGCCAGGTGTCGGCGAGGCGATAGCCGGCCGGCCACGGATCCTCGGGGTCGAGCATGACCTGGCTGGTGCCGGTAATCCAGGCGCGGCCGGAGATCTCGGGCACGATGGCCGGGCGGCCGCCGACGGTGGTCTCGCCGACGATGCGGCAGTCGAAGCGCGAATCGATGATCGAATAGCCGGAGAAGGGCTGGCCGACCTTGATCTGGCCGCGGGCATGCAGCAGCGCCATGCGGGCCGAGCAGCCGGTGCCGGTCGGCGAGCGGTCGAGCTTGGCCGGCTGGATGACGACCGTGTTGCGGCCGTGCAGCGCCCCGTCGCGCTCCTCCACCGGCAGCGTCAGCTGGCAGAAGGAAATGTGGTTCCAGTCCGGGTTTTCCGGATGGGTGAAGCCGAGCTGTTCGTTGGCGGCCTTGGTGATGCGGATGCCGGTTTCGGCAAGTTCCCGCGCCTCGTCCGGCGTGACGGCAAAGCCGAGCGCCCGGGCATCGGCGAAGACGAAGCTGTCGCCGCCATAGGCGGTGTCGACGGTGAGCGTGCCGAGGCCTTCGACCTCCAGCGTCGCGTCCAGCTTGTCGGCGAAGGAGGGCACGTTGGTGACGGTGATGCGCTCGGCCTTGCCGTTGCGGCAGGCGGCGACGACATTGACGAGGCCGCCCGGCGCTTCCAGCACCATGTGGGTCTCCGGCTCGACCATCGGCACGATGCCGCTGTCGAGCAGCACGGTGGAAACGCAGATCGAATTGGAGCCGGACATCGGCGGCGTGTCCTCCGGCTCCATGATGATGAAGCCCATCGTGGCGCGCGGATCCTTCGGCGGCACGAGCAGGTTGATGTGGCGGAAGACGCCGCCGCGCGGTTCGTTCAGCACGAAGTTGCGCAGCGTCTGGTCCTCGGCGATGAACTTGCGCTGTTCCCACAGCGTCTTGCCGGGCGGCGGGGCGACGCCGCCGACGATGACGTCGCCCACCTCGCCCTCGGCGTGGCAGGAGACGATGTGGATGACCTTGCTGCTGCGCATGGCGCTTCCTCCGATATCAGGCTGTGATGGTGCGCGAACGGGTTGTCCGGCGCGATTGCTCTTTCATAGAAAAATTGGATCCAATATACAATCAGCTTTTTGGTGGCTTTCCGGCGGTGGGGCGCGGCGCCCCGTGTTGCCCCGTTCCGGGATTCCCCCTATGACCGTTAGCCTAGAGGATCAGGGGTCGGACGTGATGAAATTTTCTGCCGTCGATGTCAGGCAGGCCGCGTCGGCGGCCGACATCGTCTATGAATCGCTGCGCAAGGCGATCATCGAGGGCGCGATCGGCGAAGGCGAAAATCTCCGGCAGGAAGAGATCGCCCAGATGTTCAACACCAGCCGCATTCCCGTGCGCGAGGCGCTGTCCCGGCTGGAGCAGCACGGTCTCATCACCACCCAGCGCTACAAGGGCGCCGTCGTCGCCGGCCTTTCCATCGAGGAGATCGAGGAGATCTTCGAATTCCGCGCACTGATCGAAGCGGAGGTCATCCGTCTTGCCGTGCCCAATCTCGACCGAGAAACGCTGGAGCGGGCGCGGCGCTATTGCAACGAGTTCGACCGAGAGACCGATCCGCACCGCTGGGGCGAGATCAACCGCAATTTCCACTACAGTCTCTACGAGGCCTCGCGCCGGCCCTATTACCTGCAGAACGTGCGCTCCTCGCTCGACCGCATCGACCGCTATCTGCGCGCCCAGCTGACCTTCACCAATGGCGTGCCGCGCGCCGGCCGCGAGCACGAGGCGATCCTGCTTGCCTGCGAAAACGGCGACGCGGACCGCGCCTCACGGCTGACGCGCGACCACATCCTCGATGCGGGCAAATCGCTGGTGACCTTTTTGCGCGAGCAGCGCGGCTGAGGTTTGGCCGCGGCCTCAGGCCGGAATTTCCCGCCCTTTTCACTTTTCCACCCGCAAACCGCTGGATTTGCGGAAATCTATCCCTTTGGACACTTGACGGCGCTTTCGTCAAAATGCCCACTTTAACCGATTGATAGCGTGGACAGAGAATTGTATTTCTTTTGTCGACAAGAGGATTTTCTATGACCGATACCGATTCCAGTGCCCTGCCGGAGCGAAAGCGCGGCTCCGGCGTGAAAATGGTCTATGACCTGCTGCGCGACGAGATTCTGGACCTGAAGCTCGCCCCCGGCAGCCCGATCGACGAGGTGCAGCTTGCCGAGCGCTTCAAGATGTCCCGCACGCCGATCCGCGAGGCGCTGGTGCGGCTGGCCGGCGAGGGGCTGATCGAGACCCTGCCGAACCGCTCCACCATGGTGTCGAACATCGACTTCATGAACCTCCACACCTTCTTCGACGCGCTGGTGCTGATGTATCGCGTGACGACGCGGCTGGCGGCGCAGAGCCACCGCCCGGAGGACATCGCCATCATCCGCGGCTTCCACGAGGATTATGCGGCCGCCCTCAAGGCGCGCGACCACCTGACGATGATCGCCACCAACGCGGCCTTCCATGCCGCCATCGCCGAGGCCGGCCGCAACCCCTATTTCACCAGCCTGTTCCGGCGGCTGCTCGACGAGGGCCGGCGCATCCTTCAGCTCTACTACCAGTCCTACGAGGAACAGTTCCCGCAGCGTTTCGTCGACGAGCACGCCGCCATCATCGCCGCCATCGAGGCGCGCGACATCGAGGAGGCCGATCGGCTGGGCAAGGCCCATGCGGAAGCGATCGTCGCCCAGGTGCAGAAGCTTTTCAGCCGCAACGACAGGCTCGACATCGCGCTTTGAGTTTTTGTATTTTTCTTGTCGACAAATAAAATACAAGATGCTACAACCATCATCAGTGAGGGGGAGGACCTGTGCATCGTGCCGGTCGCCCGCCTGAGAGAACCGCCCAAAGGAGATCGACATGAAGGCCAAGATTTTTTCCGGTGTCATTCCCGCCCTGATGACGCCCTGCAAGGCAGACCGCACGCCGGACTTCGACGCGCTGGTTCGCAAGGGCAAGGAACTCATCGAAAAGGGCATGTCCGCCGTCGTCTACTGCGGCTCCATGGGTGACTGGCCGCTGCTGACGGACGAACAGCGCATGGAAGGCGTCGAACGCCTCGTCAAGGCTGGCATCCCGGTCATCGTCGGCACCGGCGCCGTCAACACCGCTTCGGCCGTCGCCCATGCCGCCCACGCCCAGAAGGTCGGCGCCCAGGGCCTCATGGTCATCCCGCGCGTCCTGTCCCGCGGTTCGGTCATCGCCGCCCAGAAGAACCACTTCAAGGCGATCCTCTCGGCCGCTCCGGACCTGCCGGCTGTCATCTACAACAGCCCCTACTATGGCTTCGCCACCCGCGCCGATCTCTTCTTCGCCCTGCGCGCCGAGCATTCGAACCTCGTCGGCTTCAAGGAATTCGGCGGCGCTGCCGACATGCGCTACGCTGCGGAAAACATCACCAGCCGCGACGATGACGTCACGCTGATGATCGGCGTCGACACCTGCGTCTTCCACGGCTTCGTCAACTGCGGTGCCGTCGGCGCCATCACCGGCATCGGCTGCGTGCTGCCGAAGGAAGTGCTGCACATGTGCGCCCTCGCCCGGGCTGCCGCCGCCGGCGATGCGGATGCCCGCCAGCGCGCCCTGGAACTGGAAGCCGCCCTCGGCGTGCTCTCCTCCTTCGACGAAGGCCCGGACCTCGTTCTCTACTTCAAGCACATGATGGTGCTGAAGGGCGACAAGGAATACACGCTGCACTTCAACGAAACCGACGCCCTCTCCGACAGCCAGCGCGGCTATGTCGAAGCCCAGCTCAAGCTCTTCGACACCTGGTATGCCGAATGGAGCAAGCTGCCGGGTGCCGTACAGAAGTACAAGGCATAAGGCTTTACCGGCCCATGCAATGCGAAAGGCCCTCCGCGAGGAGGGCCTTTTTCGTTGCAGGTAGTATCGATTTTTCGCCCACATCTCTTCCGCCCTGCCTGATAGGATCCGGCGTCCTGCCGCCGGGTGGTGACAGAACGCCTCGCGATCGACGAGGACGCCTTTTGCGCGCATGGGCGCGCCGGATGTCGGGTGACGAGCGGCGGAGAAGAGGGGAAGGGCTTTGCGGGAGCGGCCCGAAGGTCGCTCCCGTCGTCGGCAAGCGACGCCGCAATCAGGCGATGGCGTCAAGCCCCTTGGCCAGCAGATGGTCGAGCTGTTCGATCTCGGCGGCGGTGAGCGAAACGCCTTCCGTCTGCGATTTCTTGCGGGCGACGAAGCGGCGCTGGGAGGGCAGGCGGGCGCCCTGGCCGACGATGGCCTCGAAGAGGGTCTCGGCGCGGGCGAAGGGATCGCCGGGGCGGCCCTTGGCGAAGGCTTCCGGCGACATCGCGATGATCAGTTCGCCATGGAAGGGGGCGAGTGTCGTGGTGCCGAGATAGTCGAGCACTTCCGGGCTCGTCAGGTCGCCGATCATGATGCCGGCGAGAAGCTCGATCATCGTGCCGATGGCCGAACCCTTGTGGCCGCCGAAGGGCAGCATGGCGCCGGCAAGCGCGGCTTCCGGGTCCGTCGTCGGATTGCCATCGGCGTCGATCGCCCAGCCTTCCGGGAGCTGCTTGCCCGCGCGGCGGTGCAGCTCGATTTCGCCGCGGGCGGCGACGGAGGTGGCGAAGTCGAAGACATAGGGCGAACCGTTCGGGCGCGGCCAGCCGAAGGCGAAGGGATTGGTGCCGAGCAGCGGCTTGTTGCCGCCCGTCGGCGCGACGGTCGCATAGCTCGGGCACATGACGAGGCCGGCAAGGCCCTCGTTCGTCACGGCCTCGACTTCCGGCCAGAGGGCGGAGAAATGGGTGCAGTCGTTGATGACGAGTGCGGCGATGCCGAGCTTGCGGGCGCGTTCGGCAAGGGCCGGTACGCCAAGTTCGAAGGCGGGATTGGCAAAGCCGCCCTTCGCATTGACCTTGACGATGGCGGAGCCTTCGTTGCCGTCGAGTTCCGGCACGGCGTCCGGCTTCACCTTGCCGGCCTTGACGGTGCGCAGCGCGCCCTCGATGCGGTAGATGCCATGCGACTTGCAGGCGTCGCGCTCGCCGGCGACGATGACGCGGGCCAGCGCCCCGGCCTGCACGGCGTTGAGACCAGCCTTCAGGAAGATGGCTTCGACGCGCGCGAAAAGGGCGTCAATCGACAGGATAGTGGTTTGCGTCATCGTTCGTCTCTTCAGGCTGGTGCCAACCCATGCAGGTTGGCGATTGAACATTTGCATACATAGAGTATACAAGATTTCGACAAGTGCAATTCGCCCCTCCGACTCCTATATCGGGCGAGCCTCATTCCGCAAGAAAGGTACGTCAAATGGCTTTCACCCCCAACGGTAAACACCTCGTCGCCGGGCAATGGCTGGACGGCAACGGCACCTTCACCTCCTCGCCCGCCCACGGCCCGGCGCATGCCTTCGCCGTCGGCACGGTCGAGCTGGTGAACCGCGCCGCCGAAGCCGCGGAAGAGGCCTTCCTCAGCTACGGTTACGCCTCGCGGGCCGACCGCGCCGCCTTCCTGCGCGCCATCGCCGACGAGATCGAGGCGCGCGCCGAAGCCATCACCGAGATCGGCACGCAGGAAACCGGCCTGCCGGTCGCGCGCCTGCAGGGCGAGCGCGGCCGCACCACCGGCCAGCTCCGCCTCTTCGCCGACCATATCGAGAAGGGCGACTTCCTCGATCGCCGCTTCGATGCGGCCCTGCCGGACCGCCAGCCCGCACCGCGCCCGGAAATCCGCCTGATCCAGCGCCCGATCGGCCCGGTCGCCGTCTTCGGCGCCTCCAACTTCCCGCTCGCCTTCTCCACGGCCGGCGGCGATACGGCCGCCGCGCTCGCCGCCGGCTGCCCCGTCGTCGTCAAGGGACACTCGGCCCATCCGGGCACGGGCGAGATCATCGCCGAGGCCGTTCTGGCCGCCATCGAGAAGACCGGCGTGCATCCGGGCGTCTTCTCGCTCATCCAGGGCGGCAACCGCCAGGTCGGCGAAGCCGTCGTGCAGCATCCGCTGATCAAGGCCGTCGGCTTCACCGGCTCGCTTGCCGGCGGTCGCGCCCTCTTCAACCTCTGCGCCGCCCGTCCGGAGCCGATCCCGTTCTTCGGCGAGCTCGGCTCGGTCAACCCGATGTTCCTGCTGCCGGAAGCCATGAAGGCCCGCGCCGAAGGCCTCGGCCAGGGCTGGGCAGGTTCGCTCACCATGGGCGCCGGCCAGTTCTGCACCAATCCGGGCATCGCCATCGTCGCCGACGGTCCGGATGCCGACCGCTTCACCGCCGCCGCCGTGGAGGCACTCGGCAAGGTCGGTCCGCAGACCATGCTGACCGACGGCATCGCCAAGGCCTACCAGGACGGTCAGGCCCGTTTTGAAAGCCGCAACACGGTCAAGCCGCTGCTGACGACCGAATCGACGGGCCGTAACGCCCTGCCCAACCTCTTCGAGATATCCGGCGAGCAGTTCCTGGCCGACCATGCACTCTCCGAAGAAGTCTTCGGCCCGCTCGGTCTCGTCGTGCGCGTCGGCTCGGTCGACGAGATGGAGGCCCTTGCCCGCAATTTCGAGGGCCAGCTCACGGCGACCATCCACATGGATGCCGGCGACCTCGAAGACGCGAAGCGCCTGCGTCCCGTTCTCGAGCGCAAGGCCGGCCGCGTGCTGGTCAACGGTTTCCCGACCGGCGTGGAAGTGGTAGACTCCATGGTGCATGGTGGCCCGTATCCGGCCTCGACGAACTTCGGTGCGACGAGCGTCGGCACGATGGCGATCCGACGGTTCCTGCGTCCGGTGTCCTACCAGAATATGCCGGAAGGCCTGCTGCCTGAGGATTTCCTCAACTGATTGAAGCCTCTGGCTTGCATATGCGCCGGGTTCCCCGAAAGGAGAGCCCGGCGCACTTTTTTGCATACTAGCTATATACTTTTTGCATATTATTTGTATTTTAGAAGCCGGTTTACATGTGGCGCGGGACGGACCTCCGCCGGTAAATCGTCCAGACCAATCCAGGGAGAGAGTTATGAAGAAGACTTCGGTCCTCGCATTCGGCCTCGTGGCCGCCACCGCTCTGACCAGCCCGGCCAAGGCCGACAAGCTGGACGACATCATCTCGTCCGGCACGCTGCGCTGCGCCGTCGTTCTCGACTTCCCGCCGATGGGCTCGCGCGACGAGAGCAACAACCCGATCGGCTTCGACGTCGACTATTGCAACGATCTCGCCAAGGCGCTCGGCGTTACGGCTGAAATCGTCGAAACGCCCTTCCCGGAACGCATCCCGGCCCTGATGTCCGGCCGCGTCGACGTCGGTGTCGCCTCGACCTCCGACACGCTGGAACGCGCCAAGACCGTCGGCATGTCGATCCCCTACTTCGCCTTTGAAATGGCTGTCACGGCCAACGACAAGTCGGGCGTCAAGTCCTTCGAAGACATGAAGGGCAAGGTCGTCGGCGCCACCGCCGGTACCTTCGAAGCCATCGCGCTCGAAAAGTCGATGAAGGAATTCGGCGCAGGCGAGTTCCGTCCGTACCAGACCCAGGCCGACGTCTTCCTCGCCCTCAGCCAGGGCCAGATCGACGCCACGGTTTCCACCTCGACGGTCGCCCAGGCCACCGTCAAGAGCGGCAAGTTCCCGGGCATCTCGGTCGTCGGCAAGGCGCCCTACGACATCGACTATGTCGCGCTCTTCACCAACCGCGAAGAATACGGCCTGATCAACTACCTGAACCTGTTCGTGAACCAGCAGGTCCGCACCGGCCGCTACAAGGAACTCTATGAAAAGTGGGTTGGCGGCGATCTGCCGGCCCTGTCCGTGAACGGCGTTTACCGCTAATCTGCCGCTTCCCCGGCGGCGCGGGACCTGGCGTCCCGCGCCGCCGATCGTTTCAAAGGGTGAGACGGCAATGTTCAGTTACTCTTTCCACTGGAATCAGGCGCTCAAGGCCCTGCCGCAGATGCTGGACGGCGCGCTGGTCACGCTGCAGATCGCGATCCTGTCCATGGCCATCGGCCTTGTCGTCGCGCTCGCGCTGACGCTCTTCCGGCTGTCCGGCAACCGCATCCTCAACGGCTTTGCCACGGTCTGGGTCGAGATCGCCCGCAACACGCCGGCGCTGTTCCAGATCTACATGGCCCATTTCGGCCTTGGCAGCTTCGGCATCCACCTGAGCCCCTATACGGCGCTGCTGGTCGGTATCGCCTTCAACAATGCCGGTTATCTCGCGGAAAACTTCCGCGGCGCGCTGAAAGCGATCCCGGAGACGCAGACCCGCGCCGGCCGTTCGCTCGGCATGACGCCGCTGCAGGCCTTCCGCTACATCGTCATGCCGCAGATGCTGCGCATCGCCTTCCTGCCGGCCACCAACCAGATGGTCTGGGCAATCCTGATGACCTCGCTCGGCGTCACCGTCGGCATGAACACGGACCTTGCCGGCATCACGCAGGAACTGAACGCCCGCTCGTTCCGCACCTTCGAATTCTTCGCGATCGCGGCAGTCATCTACTACCTGATCGCCAAGGCCGTGACGCTGGCAGCCCGCCTCGCCGCCACGCGCATGTTCCGTTACTGAGAGAGGGGTAAACCATGTTCGATACCGCTCTCACGCTTGCCGATCTCGGCTTCCTCGCGCAGGGCGCGCTGATGACCCTCGCGGTCACGGCCGTCTCCGTGCTGGCCGGCACTATTCTCGGCGTCGTCTTCGGCGTGCTGCGCAACCAGCTCGGCACCTATTGGTCGCTGCCGATCACCTTCCTGCTCGACATCTTCCGTTCCGTGCCGCTGCTCATCCAGCTCGTGCTCGGCAATGCGCTGCAGTCGATCATGAAGCTCGGCTGGGCGCCGTTCACCACCTCCTGTGTGGTGCTGTCGCTCTATACGGCGGCCTATTGCACCGAGATCGTGCGCGGCGGCATCTCCGCCGTTCCCGCCACCACGCGCCGGGCGGCCCGCTCGCTCGGCATGACCTGGTGGCAGGACATGCGCTACATCGTGGCCCCGCTCGCCACCCGCGTCTCGCTGCCGGCCTGGATCGGCCTGACGCTCGGCGTCATGAAGGATTCGGCGCTCGTGCTCTGGCTCGGCCTGATCGAGCTGCTGCGCGCCTCGCAGATCCTCGTCACGCGCCTGCAGGAACCGCTGTTCATCCTGCTGATCTGCGGCGCCATCTACTTCATCATCAGCTTCCCCATTGCCCGGCTGGGCGGCTATCTCGAAAAACGGTGGTCCAATGATTGAGATCGAAAATGTCCGCAAATCCTTCGGCCAGCTGGAAGTCCTGAAGGGCATCAACCTCACCGTCCAGAAGGGCGAAGTGCTGACCATCATCGGCGGCTCGGGCTCGGGCAAGTCGACGCTGCTCACCTGCATCAACGGTCTGGAGACCATTGATGCCGGCCGCATCGTCGTCGACGGCACGGACGTGCATGCCAAGGGCACGGACCTCAACAAGCTGCGCCGCAAGCTCGGCATCGTGTTCCAGCAGTTCAACGCCTTCCCGCACCTGACCGTGCTGGAAAACGTAATGCTGGCGCCGGTCAAGGTTCTCGGCCAGTCCAAGGCGGAGGCCGAGGCCATGGCCGTCAAGCAGCTCACCCATGTCGGTCTCGGCGACAAGCTCAAGGTCTATCCGAGCCGCATGTCCGGCGGCCAGCAGCAGCGCATGGCGATCGCCCGCGCGCTCGCCATGTCCCCGGCCTACATGCTCTTCGACGAAGTGACCTCGGCGCTCGACCCGCAGCTCGTCGGCGAAGTGCTCGACACGCTGCGCATGCTCGCCTCCGAGGGCATGACGATGATCTGCGTCACGCACGAAATGAAGTTCGCCCGCGAAGTCTCCGACCGCGTGGCCTTCTTCCACAAGGGCGTGATGGCCGAGATCGCACCGCCGGAAGAGCTGTTCGGCGCGCCCAAGAATCCGGAATTGCAGGCGTTCCTCGCCGCTACCCACTGAGGCAAAAATGCAGACTGAAATCGAGCCCGGCGTCGTCGTCATCGGCGCCGGCGTGGTCGGCCTTTCCGCCGCCATTGCCGCACAGGCCCGCGGCCTTGCCGTCACCGTTATCGAGCGCGAAGGCCCCGCGGCCGGCGCGTCGGCCGGAAATGCCGGCGCCTTCGCCTTCACCGACATCCTGCCGCTCGCCTCGCCGGGCATCCTGAAGAAGGCGCCGAAATGGCTGCTCGATCCGCTCGGGCCGCTCTCCGTGCCGCCGTCCTATGCGCTGCAGATCGCGCCCTGGATGTTCCGCTTCTGGCGCGCCTGCTCGGCGAGCCGCGTTGCCCATTCCACGGCGGCGCAAACCGCGCTGATGGACCTTTCCAAGGCCGCGCTGGAGCCGTTCCTGGCCGAGACCGGCACGGCGGCGATGCTGCGCAAGGAAGGCAACCTCCAGGTCTATGAAAGCCAGGCCGAGCTCAACGCCTCGCTGCCCGGCTGGAAGGCGCGCGAAGCCCACGGCGTCGAATTCCGCCACATGGGCGCGGCCGACATGGCGGCGATCCAGCCCGGCCTTGCGCCGCGCTTCACCCACGGCACCTTCACGCCCGGCTGGTATTCCATCGCCGATCCCAAGCTCTATACGCTGGCGCTCGCCGATCACTTCCGCGCCAGGGGCGGCCGGATCGAACGTGCCGAGGTCGCCAGCCTCCACCCCATCGAGGGGGGCGTGGAAATCCGCACGGCCGACGGACGCACGTTGCGCGCACAGAAGGTCGTGCTCGCGGCCGGCGCCTTCTCGCACCAGGTTGCCCGCTCGCTCGGCGAGAACATTCCGCTCGAAACCGAGCGCGGCTACAACACGACGCTGCCGGCCGACGCCTTCGACCTGCGCACGCAGGTCACCTTCGGCGGCCATGGCTTCGTCGTTACCCGGCTTTCGACCGGCATCCGCGTTGGCGGCGCGGTGGAGCTTGGCGGACTGAAGCTACCGCCGAACTTCCGCCGGTCGGAAGCCATGCTGGAAAAGGCCCGCGCCTTCCTGCCGGGCCTGAAGCCCGAGGGCGGCGTGCAGTGGATGGGCTTCCGCCCCTCGCTGCCGGACAGCCTGCCGGCCATCGGCCGCGCCCGCGCGACGCCGCGCGTGGTCTATGCCTTCGGCCACGGCCATCTCGGCCTCACCCAGTCGGCCGGCACGGCTCGCCTCGTCGCCGAACTCCTCACCGATGGAAAGACGGCGATCGACATCGCCTCCTTCTCGCCGCAACGTTTCTAGGGACAGATCCATGGCCGACCTCTCCGCCCGCAGCATTCTTTCCGGAACAGCCTCCGGTCCGATCATTGCAGCCGGGGAGGCGCTGAGCTTCTGGGGCGGCGTCGATCCCGCGACGGGCCGCGTCATCGACGTACACCATCCGCTGCATGGCACCGTCATCACCGGCGGCATCCTGATGATGCCGTCGAGCCGCGGCTCCTGCACCGGCTCCGGCGTGTTGCTCGACCTTGCGCTGACCGGCCGCGCGCCCGCCGCGCTGATCTTCAGCGAGGCCGAGGACGTCTTGACGCTCGGCGCGCTGATCGCCGCGGAGATGTTCGGCAAGTCGCTGCCGGTTCTGCGCCTGTCGCACGACGCCTTCGACGCGCTCTGTCGCGCCGGGACGGCGCGGATCGGCGAGACGAGCATCGAGGCGGATGGCCTTGTCATCCCCGTCGCCCCGCCGGCCACGGCCGCGCTCGACCTTACCGAAGACGACCGCGCCATGCTCGAGGGCCGCGACGGTATCGCCGTGCAGCTTGCCCTGCGCATCACGGCCGCCATGGCCGCGCAGCAGGGCGCGAGGCAACTCGTCGACGTCGTGCAGGGCCATATCGACGGCTGCATCTATGCCAGCCCCGCCAACCTCACCTTCGCGGAAAAGATGGCCGACATGGGCGCGACGGTGCGCGTGCCGACCACCATGAACGCCATATCCGTCGACCGGGCGAACTGGGAAAAGCAGGGCGTGCCGCACGATTTTGGCGATCCGGCCGCGCGCCTCGCCGACGCCTATGTGCGCATGGGCTGCCGCCCGACCTTCACCTGTTCGCCCTATCTGCTCGACAGCGCGCCGAAGACCGGCGAGGCCATCGCCTGGGCGGAATCCAATGCCGTTATCTTCGCCAATACCGTGCTTGGTGCGCGCACGGCCAAGCATCCCGATTTCCTCGATCTCTGCATCGCCTTGACCGGCCGCGCGCCGCTCTCGGGCGTCTATCTGGAAGAGCATCGCAAGGCGAGGCGCGTCATCGACGTCGACCTGCCGGAGACCGTTGACGACGCCTTCTGGCCGCTCGTCGGCTATCTCGCCGGCCGCGCCGCGCCCGACCGCATTCCGCTCCTTCGCGGTCTTGCCGCCGCAAAGCCGACGCGGGACGACCTGAAGGCGCTCTGCGCCGCCTTCGGCACCACCTCCGCAGCGCCGATGCTGCATATCGAAGGCGTGACGCCCGAGGCGGACGGTGCCGCCGCTGCCAACGCCGACCTTGTGTCGATCACCCGCGCCGACATGGTCGAGGTCTGGCGGATGTTCAACGAGGGGCCGGCCGAGGTGGAACTCGTCGCCATCGGCAGCCCGCACGCCTCCGCCTCCGAATGCCGCGCGCTCGCCGATGCGCTTGGCGAGCGCAAGCGGCATGAGGGCGTCTCCGTGATCGTCACGGCGGGCCGCGATGTCATGGCGGAGGCGGGCGACGTGCTGGCCCGGCTGCGGGCAAGCGGCGTCCAGGTCCTGCCGGATCTCTGCTGGTGCTCGATCTCCGAACCCGTCTTCCCGCCCAAGACGCGCACGCTCATCACCAATTCCGGCAAATACGCCCATTACGGCCCGGGCCTTTCCGGCCGCACCGTGCGCTTCGGCAATCTTGCCGATTGCATCGAGGCGGCGCTGACCGGCCGTGTGCCGCCACGCCTGCCGGCCTGGCTCGCCTGATCAGTCCCGTCCGAAGACGTCGCGCGTATAGA